>NZ_JAWLDW010000110.1:0-8960 GCF_041686455.1 Rhodohalobacter sp. | reverse complement strand
AGGTGTTAATGAAATACAGTTTTATGCCTCGAATGCAGGTTTTAGCGGTGATACAGGAGGGATCATTCGTATCTACTATTCGCAAAACGAAGGAGAAAACTGGCAGCAGATTGGCGATGATCTTGAACTTACCGATGAATTTCGGCTTTATTCCATTCCACTTAGTTTGACAGGGAATGTGCGATTCAGGGTAGAAAAAGTGGAAGGCGGAAGGGTTAGTTTTGATGATTTTAGAATTGAGCCTTTCGAAGAGCTATCACAAGATCCTAAAATTGAAGTTAGAATTGAGGGAGTAGAGAAGGAGAACGGGTCTGAAGTAGTTTTTCCTGCTATCAATACGGGAAAAGAACAGTCGCTGTCCGTTAGATTTACGAACATGGGTGAACCGGATTTGAGCATTGATGCAATCGAGAGTTTGGATTCAAATCTGTTTTATGTGGATCCTGAACCTGCCTCAGCTATACAGGGAGGAGAATCATTTGAAGCAGAAATTGTATTTTCTCCTGAAAATCCGGGAATCGTTGAAAGCATCATAACAATAAGAAGCAACGACCCTGAGTCACCGGAATTTAACCTGAATCTGAGGGGAGAAGCAATTGATGAAAATGAGTTGATTTCTGTGAATGAGGCAAGGCAGGTTGAATTTGGAACCAGAGTAACGGTAGCCGGAAGAGTGACCGTTTCTGATGAATTTGACGGGCCGGTTTTCTTTCAGGATGAAACGGGCGGATTAGCTGTATTTGATCCCGGATTGATAGAAATGGCTTCACGAGGTGATTCCATCAGGGTAACAGGGCCGGTTACGGAATACAATCCGGTCAATGGAACTGCGGGTACATTTTTGACACAAATTGCTCCTGTTGATGGGGATGATAATATCATTTATGAAATCATCGAAACAGAAAGATCAGTGCCGGAGCCCCAAACAATTACTATTCAGCAGATGAACAACGGAGCTTTTGAGGGACAATTGGTTCGCCTGGAGGACGTATCTATCCAGGATTCCGGTCTGTTTACCGGAGATAGAAATTATTCGATTTCGGATGAAAGCGATATGGGAGTGCTCAGAATCGACGGAAAAGTGAATGATCTGGTGGATGCCTTTATTCCAACTGAGCCGGTTGAAATTGTGGGTGTTGTTGATCGATTTGATGGAACCTATCAAATAAAACCGCGAGATGGGGAGGACCTTGCTGCTGAGCCTTTTGTTCCTGATGGTGAAGACATTGATAAAGACTTAACTCTTGATGTTGTAACATGGAATGTAGAGTGGTTTGGGGCCGAGAATAATGGTCCTACAGATAATGACCTTCAGATGAACAATGTAATTCGGGTTATTGAAGAGATTGATGCAGACATCTATGCATTTCAGGAGATCTCAAATCAGGTTGCATTTTTTAGTCTTGCAGACAGCCTGGATCAATTTAGAGGGTTTACATCTACTTTTGGTCAGGCTCAAAAAACAGCCTTTCTATTTAAAACTGCAGTCGTTGATTCTTTGGATTCAGGTTTACTGTTTGAAGGGCAGGACAGTTTTGATTGGGCCGGCCGACTGCCGCTCTATTTCGAAGTCAATGCAACTGTGGATGGCATTACCAGAAGAATTCTCCTATATAACGTGCATGCTAAAGCATTTGGCGATCAACCGTCATATAACCGCCGGCTTAATGCAGCCAGTTCTCTGAAAGATTATCTTGATCAAAATAAGTCTAATGACAGAGTTATATTTTTGGGAGACTTCAATGATCAGTTAACGAGTTCCACCTACGATGGAGCTGAACAGTCGCCTTATTCAATGTATCTGGAAGATGACGCATATAATGCAACTACAGAAATTCTGGAAGAGAAAGGGTTTGCCAGTTATCTGGCCGGAGATTTTCGCAGTATGATAGATCATATTATAATTAATGAAAATCTATTCGAATACCATATAGAAGGGGCCCAGCGAGTAGAAAATCCGGTTTATATTGAGAACTTTGTTAACACAACGTCCGATCATGCACCGGTTTGGACGCGTTTCCAGTTTACCGGAGAACCGGTAGAACTGCCAACGGAAATTGTGGTTGAACCTAACTATCCTAATCCGTTTAACCCGACTACGGTTATTCCGTTTTCGCTACCATCTCCCTCAAACATAACGATTGAAGTATTTGACATCTTGGGACGAAAGGTGGCAACTCCTGCAAATAATCAAGATTTCCCTGCAGGTGACAATGAAATTGAGTTTAATGCAGCAGGACTCTCCAGTGGCATTTATCTCTACAGGATCAGTTTTGAGGACGGGGCTGTAGTTACCGGAAAAATGATGCTCGTGAAGTAAGAGCTTAGTTGAAGGAAAACAATTCAGTTCCTTCAGTTGTGATGCCGGAGTTAAACCGGCAAAAAGAAGTATACATAAAGCTTAATTTTGTTTATTTTGGTGCTTCGCAATTTTTATGATTATTAAGGCAGACCTGATCCGGTTTTGTCATCAATTAAAGTAGAATACCAAGAGGTTAAACATTTTCTATGCGACAATATTTAATACTGATAGCCAGCCTTCTGTTTTTCATGGCAGCCACAGAATTATCCGCCCAAAGTTTTAATCCTACAGATTTAAGCGGGGTAAATGTAAATGAGCTCAGTGAAGAACAGATTCGTCAGGCTGACCGGGAGATTAAAGACAGAGGTCTTAGCCTAAGCGAATTTCAGCAGCTGGCGGTAGCACAGGGGGCATCTCAGGCTCAGGTGAGTCAGCTCGTATCTAGAATTCGATCAGTGCGAGCATCCGGAAACGGGAGCGAATCAGTTATTTCTGACTCTCAGGAAGTGAGAACAATGGAAACAGTAGACGTTCAGCCTTACAGGGAAATTGAAGAATCGGGTCGATCTGCATCCCAAAGAGTTTTCGGAATGAGCTTATTCGATCAGGTATCGGTAAGTTTTGAACCTTCGTTAAATGTTCCTACACCAATAGATTACACGCTTGGTGCCGGTGATGAAATTGTAATTGATATATGGGGAGCCGCTGAGCAGACATATCGTTTAAGTGTGAGCGCGGAAGGTAATATTCGAATTCCAAATTTAGGCCCTATTTATGTAAATGGTCTTCAAATGAACGATGCTGAAAATCGAATACTTAATCGATTGACAGATATATATTCAGGTCTTAGTCCGAACAATCCTGAAGAGGGAAATACATATGCTCAGGTTACATTGGGAAGTGTGAGAAGCATTAAAGTAACAATTATTGGAGAAGTTAGGCAGCCCGGTACTTACAGTATATCTTCACTATCAACGGCTTTTAATGCACTTTACGCATCCGGCGGGCCAGATAGAGATGGGACTTTTAGGAATATTCAGATCATTCGTAATAATGAAGTCGTTGAAACTCTGGATATCTACGACTTTTTGGTATCCGGTGACCAGGAGTCCAACATTAGACTCAGAGATCAGGATGTTATAAAAATTGATCCATATATGAATCGGGTTCAGCTGACAGGTGAAACTAAACGAGTGGGCTTTTTTGAATTAAAGGATGACGAAACCCTGGAAGATCTACTAAACTTTGCAGCCGGTTTTACTGACGAAGCCTATACCAGAAGACTTACTTTGGAAGGCAATACACCGACTATGCGAAGAGTCTCAAGTATTTTTTACCCTGAAGAAGCGGATAGAAAATTACAAAATGGAGACCGCGTTTCTGTAGGGCAGATTATCGATCGGTTTGAAAATAGAGTGCAAATTGAGGGGGCTGTTTTCAGACCCGGCACGTATGAATATACCAGTGGTCTGAGTTTATACGATCTGATTGATCAGGCAGACGGGCTTCGTGAGTTCGCATTTCTACAAAGAGGTACAATTGAGCGCCTGAATGAAAATCGCGAACCGGAAATTCTCTCTTTTAGTGTGGAAAGGGTGATGAATGACCCCGCATCGCATGACATTCTTCTGCAACCGGATGACGTAGTGCAAATCTCAAGTTTATTCGACCTGCAGGAAGAGTATTCAATCAGTGTACGGGGGGCAGTGAACAGTTCAGGTACATTTCAGTTCAGAGATGGTATTAAATTGAGTGACGCCATTTTCAAAGCTGATGGTTTCAGAGATAATGCCGCCGCTTATAGAGTTGATGTGGCACGCCGAATTACAGACGGTGGTGAAGTAAAAGGTATTCGTACGGCAGAAACTTTTCGTTTTGATGTTGATGAAACATTGAGTTTTGAAGAAGAGAATGGTGATTTTGAACTGATGCCGTTTGATCAAATATACGTAAGAACTAAGCCTAACTACCAGACCCAGCAAACCGTCACAATAGAAGGTGAAGTCGAGTTTCCGGGTACATATGTACTAGACAGCAGGAATATGAGGATGTCTGATTTGGTGGAGATGGCCGGTGGGTTATCTGAGTTTGCATACCCTACAGGTGCTTCCCTGGAGCGTAGATTGAGAGATGATATTGATGAAGAGCTCGAATTTCTGGATGAAGAGGAGAGATCGGATGATTTAGCAAGAAGATCGAATACTTCTGTTGGCATTCGCCTGGCAGAAGCACTTCAAAATCCCGACTCAGATCAGGATTTAATTCTGGAGCAAGGCGACGTTATTTCAATACCCAAAGAACTGATGACCGTCCGCATTGAAGGCGAAGTCTTGAATCCTACAAGCGTACGGTACGACGATAGCCGTTCATTCAGATCATATCTGGACGCAGCCGGTGGTGTGACCGACAATGCACAACGGGGCCGGGCTTATATTGTCTATTCTAATGGGGAAGTAGATCGATCCAAACGATTTCTGTTTTTCAGGAACAACCCATCTGTAGAACCGGGAGCAACAATCGTAATTCCTAGAGAGCCTGAGCAGCGTGAATTAACGGTACAGGAAAGAATCAGCATTACGGCAACACTTGCATCCACAGCTGCAACAATTGCGCTGATGATCGATCGGTTGAGTAATTAATTAGACATGCAGCGGATCATATTGATCCGTTGCATCTTTTATAGTGATACTCCAAAATAGTGCAAGCACGTTTTGTAGTAATGCTAGTGAAATGTCAGATCTGAAAACTTCTTCTTTCCCTTTAAAAAGTATTCAACAATAATACTTTTTTGATAAATCAGGTGAGTAGGTGTGGAAACGGTCTGTTTGCCTTTTAATTCCCGGCGTTTTTTAAGGGTGTCTGCCAGCATGCCATAAAAAGCAAAATGAGCTCTTATTATCGCCCAGATATCTTTGGGGCTTCCCGATAAGAGAGCTTTTACCCCTGCTATTCCATCCAAGAAAAGCCTGCCTAAAATTCTGAAAACCGGATTCTTATCCAGGTTTTTGGTCATCATTGTTAAATTATTGCGATAGTTGTAGAATACTTTTCTGGGGTTACCCATAGGAAGAGAACCTCCTCCAAGATGAAAGACAACGCTTCTGGGCTCGTAAACTACTTTATATCCAAGCTTATGGGATCGCCAGCAAAGGTCGATCTCTTCCATATGAAATTCAAAATCCTCATCAAATCCATTTAAAGATTCAAAGAGTTCCTTTCTGATGGCTATTGCTGCACCCGATGCCCAGAATATCTCGGATGCAGTATCGTATTGTCCATTATCTTCTTCGACGTGATCAAAAATTCGACCTCGACAGAACGGATATCCCATTTTATCAATGAAACCGCCCGCTGCTCCGGCATACTCGAAGTAATCAGGTTCTTCAGCGGATTTAATTTTCGGCTGTACAATACCCACATCTGGATTTTTAAAACTCTCATCCAAACCATTCAACCATTTGGGATCGGTTTTTGCGTCATTATTTAGGAAAACTAAAATCTCACCTTTTGCATATCCGGCGGCACGGTTATTTCCACCGCAGTAGCCATAGTTTTTATCGAGTTTTACTACTCTGCAAAAAGAATAATTTTCGGCTATCCAATCTGATGTTTTATCTTCGGAAGCATTATCGGCAATAATAATTTCGAAGGAGGGATGAGTTGTTCTTGTAACTGCAGGCAGAAATCGTTGAATGTGATCTAATGCATTCCAAGTAACAATGATAATGCTGTACGTTGGATTTTCTGATGGATTGGTCACGAAATATTAATGCTTTTAAAAAAGTTATCGATAACATGTAAAATATTTTGCTTGCAATGTAAGAGTTCATATTATCAAATAAAGATCATTTTACAGCGGCATGATTAAGATAGGTTTAATATCCGATACACATAATTTTCTTGATCCTCAGATTGAAAAGTATTTTTCTGACAGGGACGAGATTTGGCACGCCGGAGATTTTGGAACGATAGAAATCGCCGAAAAATTAAAAAAAATCGCCCCGGTGATAGGTGTATATGGCAATATTGACGGTCAGGACATCCGGAAAGTTTACCCGTTGCATCAGCGTTTAACCCGCGAGGGAGTAAATGTCTGGATAACGCATATCGGAGGAATTCCGGGCAGATACTGTATTCCCATTCGTGAAGAAATAGAAAATAATACGCCTGACCTTTTCATTTGCGGACACTCTCATATTCTCAAAATAGCCAGGGATCAGTCATTAGAGAGAATGCTCTATATGAATCCCGGTGCAGCAGGAAAGCAGGGTTTCCAGGTTCATCGTACGGTTGTAAGATTCGCTATCCATGAAGGGAAAATACAGGATGTTGAAGTGATCAATCTGGGACGACTTGGTGGGGAATAAAACGTTAATCTGATAAAATTTCGTTAAAACGTAACTTTTTCAGACTCTATTCTGTTTGATTCAAAAACTTACATGAAATCTGTACGATGAATCAACAAGCGATTATAATTGGGGCCGGACTGGGAGGACTTGCAGCCTCAGCTCTGCTGGCTTCTCAAGGATATAGTGTCACGGTCTTTGAAAAAAACTCCACGCATGGCGGTAAAATGCAGGAGCTGAATGTTGGGGACTTTAGGTTCGACACCGGTCCAAGTCTTTTTACAATGCCATTTATCCTGAAAAAGCTTTTTAAAGAGTGCGGAGAAGAATTAAGGGACTATTTGGAGTTTAATGAACTTGAGCCCGTCTGCCGCTATTTCTTTAAAGATGAGACCGTTTTTGATAACTACTCAGACCGCAAACGTAGCAAACAGCAAATTGAACAGTTTGCCCCAGAAGATGCTGAATCGTATTCTGAATTTCTGAATTATACTGCTAAATTGTACGAACAAACAGCAGATGCTTTTCTATTCAATCCACTTTACACATTAGGCGATTTAAAGGGGTTGAAATTGACCGATTTTCTTGGAATTGATGCATTTTCGACGGTCTCAGATGTTGTAGATGAGCATTTTCAATCGGACTATCTAAAGAAATTTTTTAAGCGATTTACCACTTATAACGGCTCGTCACCCTATCAGGCTCCCGGCACATTAAATGTTATTCCTCATGTTGAGCTCAATCAGGGTGGATATTATGTGAAAGGAGGGATGTACAGAATTTCAGAGGCTCTGTATGAGCTGTCTGAAAAAATGGGTGTTACATTTCATTTTGATACAGAAGTTGAAAGAATTTCAATCAGAAATAAACGTGCTGTCTCCATCAAAGTTAATGGTGGAGAGAAGTTTTATGCGGATTTAATAGTCGCTAATTCAGATGCTACAGATACTATTCTGAATTTAATGGATGAACAGGCCGTATCGAATTCAAAAAGAAAGAGGCAAAAAGCGATCGAGCCTTCTTGTTCCGGTTTTGTAATGCTTTTAGGTGTAAATAAACAGTGGGAGCAGCTGAAGCATCATAACATCTTTTTTTCTGACGACTATGAAAAGGAGTTCCGACATATATTTAAGGAAAAAGTTCTTCCTGATGATCCCACGATCTACCTTGCCAATACTTCTTACACAGATCCGGAACATGCTCCGGAAAACAGTTCAAATCTGTTTATACTTGTAAATTCACCTTACGTAACTGAGGAACAGAATTGGAGTGAGCTTCGTGAAACCTACAGCTCATTTTTAATCAACGAACTTGAGAATCGGGGATTAAAAGGGTTGAAAGATTCCATTGTGGTAAAAAAAGTGATTACACCAAGTGACTTTCTGAACCATTACGGCTCAAACCGTGGAAGTATTTACGGAACATCATCCAATAGTAAATTTGCGGCCTTTCTGAGGCCAAGAAATAAAATCAGGGGAATTAGTAACCTCTATTTAGTAGGAGGGAGCACCCACCCCGGCGGTGGAATCCCGCTTGTAATTCAAAGTGCTTTTAACGCGATTGAGTTAATTGACAGGTATCAAAAAGACTAACTTGTATTCTCAGATTGATTGAAGATTACTCTATTACGTATCTGGGTTTAATTATTAAATTCAGGCATCTAACTCAGCTTGATATTAATCAATCTCAGGTTTCACTTTCTGGTAAGCTTGGCAACCGCTTCAATATGATAGGTTTGGGGAAACATATCTACAGGCTGTACGGCGTCAATCGTGTAAAACTCCTTCAACTCCTTTAAATCTCGGGCCATTGTTGATGGATTACAGCTCACGTACACCAATCGATTTACATCCAGCTTGCAAAGCTGTTCAACAACGTCCGGATGCATACCCGACCGGGGAGGATCAGTTATAACACAGTCCGGATGACCATTTTGGGCCAGGAATTCATCGTTGAAAGTGTCTTTCATATCACCCAAAACAAACTCGGCATTATCAACACCGTTTTCCTTTGCGTTGAATTTAGCATTATCTATGGCTACGTCTACAATCTCAATACCGGTAACCTTATCGGCTTTATCAGCCATATAGAGTGATAGTGTTCCCACGCCGCAATAAAGATCGAGTAGATGACCGCCGTTATCCAGTTCTGCAAAGTCCCGGGCTACAGAATAGAGTTTTTCAGCCTGTTTCGTGTTGGTTTGAAAGAATGCATTTGCATGAATTTTAAAAGAGTGGTTGCCAATTTTATCAACGATATAGCCCGGGCCGTAGAGAACATTTTCAAATCGGCCAACCGCTGTTGGATTAGGC
>NZ_JAWLDW010000017.1:0-36736 GCF_041686455.1 Rhodohalobacter sp. | reverse complement strand
GGTTTGTACAATAGAGTCCGAGATTTATCCTGTGAAAAAGCTAAGGATTGGAAATTCAATTAGCATGCAATCCAATTTACCAAAGCTTAAAAAACCCCACCGTCAGCCACCCGTTGATCAGCATAAAAATAATGGATGGCAGAGCTTGAAGAATATTGTCCTTTATTTTAATACGAACAATAAAAGCTACGAGCATCATTGCGGTAAATCCGGCTGCGGCCAGGAGCCCGACGCCAGGCATTTTCAATCCCGCGATCAGTCCGGCCGATCCTGCAATTTGCAAGATCCCTGTAAACTTTCGTTGCGAATCAGTCATGCCGAAGCGCTTAAACTCATCGATCATCATCTGCGAGTTCAGGGACTGAAAACCATAGAACAGAAAAAACAGGGCATTCAGGATTAATCCGAATTGGAATGTAGCGGTCAAGCGTCTGTCGATTAGAAGTTTAAGACAAGCATAATGCTTTTGGATATCTCGGCTTATTTTATGTCTGAAGTCAGAGTTTTAACTCTGTGCCGGTTGTTGACAGCAAAAGCTTCTTCGAGTTGATTTCGTTCGGGTACATAGTGGGGGTTCAGCTTTTAAAAAGTAACTTCAATTCCAGAAATCTGTGGCAATCCGTTGTATGTCTGATTATCTCGAATTTCCAGTACTGTTACAGTAAGCAGACCCAATAGAATTGGTAGTCTATAAATAGAATCAGGTGTAAAATTGCGTGATGTCCGGCACTTCGGTTTGGTTTATATCAGAGACAACACGGGTTTGATTTATTTCATAAACTTCAATTACTTTCTGATTATTAGGAGAGTCTATTGAGCATGACGAAGGTCCTGAAAATGCCATTAGACCGATAAAACCGAGAGTAATTGTGGTCCAGATTACGGCTAAAACAATAAATATTTTTTTATTTTTGCTTCAATACTTTCTTCATGGGTGCACTCTTTTGATTGCTTCAATACTTTTTAAGAAATTGTGTGCTCTCCGAAATCTGTTTCTGTTATGATGTACGAAAACTTTTCTGTTGTGTTAAACACTCACCTCAGTCTAAATTGCAGTCCAGCATCGTGATAATTTAGGGTAAGGTTTTAAGATGCAATTGAATACAGTTTTATGAGAGGTGTATAACTGCGAAAAGGGATGATCTATAGCCATTTAGGATGGAACGAACGAGGACCGTTTCTATTTGTATATCGTATTTACAGCTATAATAGAATCTAAAAAGGCTATTTATTTACAGATGGAAAAGATGATACAGGACTACAGTAAGTATACTGAAGAAGATAGTAAGGTCTGGAATACACTATTTGAAAGACAGAAGAAGAATCTGCCGGGAAAAGCTAATGCTGAATATTTGAACTGCCTGACTCAGCTCAACGATGTTTTGAATCCGGACGAGATTGTGAATTTTGATAAACTGAATGAGTATCTGATTGCGGAAAATGGATGGTCGGTCGTTGTAGTACCGGGCCTGATTCCTGTGGCTGATTTTTTCAAGCTGCTTTCTGAAAAGAAGTTCTGCTCTTCTACATGGCTTCGAAAAATGGACCAGCTCGATTATCTCGAGGAACCGGATATGTTTCATGATATTTTTGGCCATATTCCGCTGCTGATGAACGCCGACTATGCCCGTTTTGTAGAAGAGTTTGGCAAGTTGGGAGTTGAGTATGGGCACAATAAAATTGTCGAAAAGCAACTACAGCGTCTATACTGGTTTACAGTTGAATTTGGCTTGATAAAGCAGGATGAAAATACGCAAATATATGGCGCAGGGATAATTTCATCGGCCGGTGAAACGGATCATATATTTGAAGATAATGTTGAGGTTCGTCCCTACATGGTTGATCAGGTTCTGGATAACGATTTCATAACTTCAGAAATACAGACCCGATATTATGAAATTGGATCCTTCGAAGAGCTTTTTAATTCCGTTGGTGAGCTCGAAAAAAACCTAAAAGAAGAGGTGAATGTCTGAGGATATCAGAGTTCAGCGAATGCGTTTTTTCTGATTATTTGTCATCATCTTTATCGCGATTATGGCCGGGACGAGTTTGTGACGGAGGATCACTTGCGGGAAATGTTTTATCAAGCTCTTTGTCCAATTTAGTTTTTTTAGCTTTTTTTTCGGATTTATCGTTTTTCTTTTTTTCCATGACGATACCTTTTTACCTAGATTCCAATTCATACATATCAACATATTCGATATAGTCAACATTCAAAGTAATCAGAGTGCCTATTTGTACTGATTTATGTCTCAGTTTGTTTTTTTTATTTTGAACGGAGGCTATATACAAAAAGTTTTTAATACCATATTTGCATATAAAATTAATTAGTTGAGATGATATTATGAAAAAGCAAAAAGATCGAATCCATCAGAAAGAAAATATATCCTGGAGATCGCGTAAAGTGGCTATTGTAGGTGCAGGGGCAGTAGGTGCGACGTTTGCATATGCGATGGCGCAAAATGGTGCGGCAGAAGAGATATGTTTAATCGATCTTAATGAAGACCTTTGCAAAGGGCAGGTTCTGGACCTCTCTCACGGCCTTCCATTTTATCCAACCATAAATATATATGTCGGTACTGAGGAGGATTATGCGGATGCCGACGTAATTGTGATTACAGCCGGTGCTGCTCAGAAAAAAGGGGAGACTCGTCTGGATCTGCTGAAAAAAAACGGGGCCATTATTGAGGGTATTGTAGATCAGATCACGGCTCAGAATTCTAAAGCTACCATTGTGCTGGTCACTAATCCGGTAGATATCTTGACAAAGATAGCTCTGGAGCGATCAGGTTGGGATCGTAGCCGGGTGATCGGTTCCGGGACTGTTTTGGACAGTTCACGTTTTAAATATTTATTGAGTGATTTTTTTGACGTCTATGTTGGCAGCATACACGCTTACATCCTTGGTGAACATGGCGACAGTGAGTTCGCAGCCTGGTCGATGGCGAATATTTCAGGTGTGCAACTGGATGAGTACAGTAAGCAACTTGGGATTATGAACTGGCCGGAAAAGAAAAAGGAGATTGAGCTGGAAGTTCGGGACTCCGCCTATCATATTATTGATTACAAAGGTGCCACCAATTTTGGAGTTGGTCTGGCATTGGTACAGATTGTGGGAGCGATCCTTAAAAACCAGAGAAGGGTACTCACTGTCTCTTATCATCTGGAAGGTGAGTATGGTATCAGCGATATCTGTTTGGCCACTCCTTGCCTGATTTCACAAGACGGAGTGGCATCAATTATCGGAACGGAACTGACTGACGAGGAACAGAAAAAGTTGGTCCACTCAGCAAGCTTACTGAAAAAAGAGTATGCTAATCTTAAAAGCTAAATCAGACTTGGCAGAGAGATAGCAAAACTCCTTTACGATTCATCAGCCTTGGGTTTGTAACGAGGCCGTACAATCAGGATGTGATTCAGCCCGGTAAGTCTGCAGTCTATATGAGTCCAAGTAGGTGCGTACTCTTTTGCTTCAACTGTGGTTAATCCCACTTTCATAAACTTTTTTTCATTATTTAGAATCAAATCTCGAATATCGTCGGCCGGAATCCATTTTTTGGTCGATTTGATACGGCACTTTAAATCCGCGGCACTGCATAGTCCACCTTTATGAAAACTCAAACGACTACCGGTTTCAGAGTCCGGATAACGGAAGCCGCTCTCAGTATAGTTACCGCCCCATAGCCAATCATTTATTATCACGGAAACTTCCTGCTTATACTCTTTTCCCAAAAAGTCCCGGGTAAACTGCACCACTTTAAGAAGTGTAGGATTGAGATGCCATAACGCAGAATTGCCTCGTTCATCGTAAAGTTTTGGCGGAACAAGTTCTCTCAAATCAAAATCAGGTGCTCCAAATTTAGCCAAATTCATCGTGCCCTTCCCGGTATCTGTTTTTAAGTTGTGAGTAAAATAAAAAAAGGATTGAGGTTTTCAGCCTCAATCCCTAAATGGTTGTCGAGAAGTGTGCTCAAGCACTTCTCGGATGTACTCTTGTTTATTATTTGTGTATCGTGGTTCTCTACATGTAAGGCACGAATAAACAGGAATCCTTACAGATACACAGAAAATAAATTAAATTTTTTATGGGAGTTAAATAACTGTTCTGTAATTGTTTATGGCGTTACACCCGTTTCGGTTTTTAATTAATTTTAATAGCAACTGAATTTGTAGTGTAACTTTGAGAGCAAAAATTAGTCACGCTTTGAAAAATCCTGATTAAACGGATTATGTTCACCCTTCTCGGTTACTACAACTTCAGCAAAACCGGTTGAGTTGTGGCAGTTATTACACGCCTGAATCATGACCATATTTCTATCCATAACCCGATTCCAATCGCCGGACTCTACAGCGTCTTCCAAATCTTCAATAGTCGGTTCCAACATGTTCTCTGTCAACTGCCCAACCGGCTGATCATGATAGACCAAATCCGCTTCAATGATCTCTTCAGTTGCTTCCTCAAGCTCGTGAATATAGAAATCGAGCAGTGCTTCATTCTCGTTGTCAATGGCGTAGGATATCTTATGGACGACGGCCTGCATGGTAGTCATGGTTTCGTAAAGAGAAGGTTTTTGAAGCTCCTGAACGTGATTTTCTAGATTGGTCACTTTTACCCAAAGAAATCCACTCAGGATAACTAAAAAAACACAGATGGCACCTAAAGCTTTGTTCATAACAGTCTATTTATCTTAACGTTGGTGTTGTGATGAATAATCTAATAGAAAAATAACCAAAGTTTAATAAAAACAGAATGAAATATCGATTATCCTAATGCTTGATTGATATCTTCGATAAGATCATCCGGATGTTCCAGACCAACACTGATTCGGATCAAGTTAACAGGAGTGACAGACCCTTCTCCTTCACTACTTTGGCGATGTTCCCAGGTGCTCTCTACACCACCAAGGCTGGTAGCCCGCATGATTAATTTTGAACGTCCCACCATGGCTATAGCCTCCTTTTGATCAGCATCAACCAGGCATGAAACCATGCCTCCAAAACCCTTCATCTGCTTTTTAGCGATTTCATGCCCCGGATGGGAGGGAAGACCCGGATAGATCACTTGGGAAACTTTTGGATGATCATTCAGGAAGTGGGCTATTTTTTCAGCGTGCTCATTATGGCCGCGCATTCTGTATGCGAGCGATCGGGTACTGCGGCTCAGCATCCAGCAATCCTGGGCTGAGGGAACAGCTCCGCCCATTTTTTGAATCAGTTTGATACGCTCAAACCACTCATCATCCTTATTGGCTACAAGTGCGCCCCCCAGAATATCACTGTGCCCGCCAAAGTATTTTGATGTGGAATGGAGTACGATGTCCACACCCAGCTCAAGCGGTAGCTGGTTTACCGGTGTGGGCCAAGTATTATCTGCCATAGTTCGGATTCCGTGCTTTTTTGCCAGCTTGGTAACAGCTTCAATATCAGTAATACGCATTAACGGATTGGATGGCGTCTCAATCCAGATCAGCTTAGTATTGGGGCGGATATGTTTTTCGATGTTCTCTAAATCGGTCATATCAATAAAGTCGGATTCAATTCCCCAGCCGGTCATAATCTTATTTACCATTTTCCGGTTTCCCGCATATACATCTTCCGGGATGATGATATGATCGCCCGGATGCAGGGATTGAAGAACCGCCATACCGGCCGCTATACCTGATGAAAATGCCGCTGCAGCTTCCCCGCCCTCAAGGGTTGCAATCAGGTTTTCAAACTGCAGTCGATTCGGATTTCCAAGCCTGGTATAGTGAAGATCCGATTCGTCCCGGCCCTCCTCGTTGATTTGATAAATGGTGCTGGGAGAGATAGGGGGCACAATCGATTTAGTTGGGTTGTGAATATCGAGTCCCGCGTGGATGGCTTTTGTTTCGAATCGCATAGTCTTCAGTTTAAGAGTTAATTTGATAGTATTTGTTTTAACCATTGCCCTTCGAAGGGGGCAGGGGATGATAAATGATTTTGTTATGTATTAATCAGATACCTAAAACAAAATTTGCTTATAATTTCATTAAAGCATGGACATTTGTACTCAATTTCGTATTTCTGTGGCAATCAAGGTAATTTCTTAAGAAAATAATAATCCGCTGATAAAAAAATTGCAGGCCCTGTCAGGAACCTGCAATCCAATAACCACAACTCTCTTGATGAATAGTTATGAAATAAAGTCTTTAAGCAGGGACCTCAATTTTAACAGAAGGCTCCAGTTTTACTTCCGCTTTTATAGACCGAGTAATCAGGCAGATCTGTTCAGCTTTCTCCAATAAACGGTATGCTTTCTTCTCTTTAGCCTCATCACTGATGATCAGAGTTGCTATAATTGTTATTTCACTCATCACAAATTTTCCGTTTTCATCCCGGCTCATCTTACCTGAACTGCTGATATTCAGATCTTCAAACTCAAATTTTGAATACTCTGCAACGGCGGTAAACGATGTTAGAAAACAGCTGCTAACGGATGCGGTAAACAGGTGCTCGGGTGACCATACTCCTTCAACACCGCCGGGAAATTCAGGAGGTGTGGCTACGTCCAGCTTGTCGTTAATAGCCGGGGAGTCCATGGTTCCGATGCGGCCCTTTTTCCATGCAATATTTACCACATAGCTATGCTCTTCATTGCTGCTCATATTGGGCTGTTTTTTGGTTGATAATTTGCTCGAGTTGAGCTGCCTGAACTACACCGGCTTGCTGCCAGAGTATTTGTCCGTTTTTAAATAGTATCAGTGATGGAACCCCGCGCACCTGGTATTTGATAGCTGCCTGAGGATTTTTCTCCGCATCAATCTTAATGATGTTGATATTATCTCCAAGACGCTTTTTTAGATCCTGCAGAATCGGGCCCATCATTTTGCAGGGACCACACCAATCGGCGTAAAAATCTACAAGAACGGGGGTTTCACCCTTAATTATGTCGTTAAATGTCATCTGTTTTGTTTCTGTGCTCATGTCTGTGTAATGTTTTTGGTTATTGAAATTTGAATTTGATTACCACAAAAGTTCCCTCAATCCGAATGAGGAGAAAGTCTATGTATAAGCTCTTGTATAAATACTGCGCTACTTTATCTCTTCATACTCCACATCTTCAACGGCATCATCTGAAGGGACAGCCCTGGGCGCACATTGTCCGGCCATGCATCCTGTATTGGTTACAGCCTGAAACAAGAAAAAGATTGAAAGTACACCGGAAAGAGAAGCACTGTGCATGAGCCAGTTATAGCCCAATACAAGTCCAAATGCCAAGGCAACCCAACGCATCGGGTGCCAGTTTGTAAATAACTGATCAGATAGATTTGAAAACATAAATTGTAACATTGTGGTTATTCGAAATAGATAGACTGAGATTAGAACGGTTCTATACATGTAATCTTACCGTGCAAACCGTATCTCCGTCTTCGAGAAGAAATTTACTGAGCAGAAATGCAAAACTCAGTTACAATTGTTACAGAAGTGTGATTTTGTTTCGGCTGAGCCGAACCAGCTTGTTACTCTCCATCTGTTTTAGCAGGCGGCTTATGACGACCCTTGCCGTTCCCAATTCATTTGCAAGTTCTTCATGCGTAATTTTGATAGAGCGTTTTCCACTCACTTCAGATCTCTTTTTCAGGTAGCGAAGTAAACGTTCGTCCATTTTTTTGAAGGCCACGGCATTAACAACATCCAGCAGCTCTTGAAATCGCTGGTGATATATTCGAAAAATATAATCGATCCACTCGGGATGTTTTTTTGTCAGGATTCCCAATTTTTCGACAGGAAGCAGCAATACCTCGCTTTTTTCGTTTGCTACCGCTTTAAGCTGATTATTCTCGTTATAAAGTCCGTTTAAAACAGACATAATGCAGGTATCGCCCTCTTTTAGGTAGTAAAGAAGAAGCTCCTTGAATTCATCGTCGGACTGATACACCTTTACGCTTCCTTTTAAAATAATTGGAATGGCGCGGATAGATGAGTTTTCCTCAAACAGAACATCACCCTGTTCCATTTTTCTGATTTGACCATAGCGTCTCAGGTCGTTCAGAAATTCTTCGGAAGCTTCAAACTCCGCAATTTTCTTTAGCTTATCGATAGATTGGGTATTATTAATCATACCTGTTAAGATAACAGAGAATTTGAAATTCAACCACTTATCTTGGGCTAATTTTTAACTGAACGAAATTTTTCTTCACAGACCTCTTTTAAGGCAATGTTCATTTGTTGAAACCCAAGTTCAGTTTTCTTTACTGTACTTTTTAGAAAAGGAACCATCAGCCCGGAAAAAGATTCACCGTGCTCCAAAGCTGTGCTGCCGTTGGGAAGCTTCTCAAGAAGAAAGTAGTGTTCACCGTCAAATAAACCTTTAATAAAAAGTTTTCCCTTCCATCGAAACTCTTTTTGACTCTCGTTCTTGAGTACATTGGGGCTAAAAGTCATCGGTTTATCGAAATTGGGTGGAAGCATGGTAACGGAGATCTGTTTTCCGGTTTCGGCGTGACCTTCAATCTCCCGAATAAAAGGGTTCCAGCGAGAATAATCCTGAAAGTTCATCAGTGTATCCCAAACAATGTGAACCGGTGCGTGAATGTGAATAATTGTCTTAATCTCTTTCATAGGTGAATTTGTAAAATCTTATTTCAGGAGAACATCACCTATTTACGTGAAGTATCGTTAGTAGTTGCGAAACAATCATAATTCGGTAACGCATTTTAATAATTCCATTTCAGAATTGAGACACGAAACGTATATTTAACGGCTTACGGCTATTCCATAATGGTTTACCCAATTACCTATTTTCAGGAATATTAACAGTTCAATTAAACAGCAAATAATGCAGGTATACTTAAACGGTGAATTTCTAGAACAAAAGAAGGCGGCAATTTCAGTTGCAGATCGAGGATTTGTATTTGGTGACGGCGTGTACGAGGTAACTCGCATTGTAAACGGTAAATTTTTTCAGGAAGAGGAGCATCTGATCCGGCTGGATGAGGGATTGAAAGGTTTAAAAATTAATTTGAATGAGAAAATCAGAAATTCGATACCTGAAATCAGTCGCGATTTAATTAATCGAAATGGACATACTGAAGGTGAGGCGACGGTATACTTGCAGGTCACTCGCGGAGCTGCTTTCCCGCGGACTCATACATTCCCTGATCCTGAAGTACCCGCATCAATTTATCTCTCTTCGGGTTCGTTTAAACCGCATAAAAAACTGCATGAAAGTGGTGTAGAGGTGATTACGGTTCCGGATGTTCGATGGACGCGCTGCAATTTAAAAACGATAAATCTGTTGCCGAACACACTTGCCAAACAGCAGGCGAAGGAAGCCGGAGCAAATAGTGCGGTAATGATTCGGGACGGGGTGGTAACTGAGAGCCCAAACGCGAATATTTTTGGAGTGAAAGATGGAGAGCTTCATACTTTTCCGGCTTCAAACTATATTTTGAACGGAATCACACGTCGAGTGGTGATTGATATTGCGAATTCACTCAACATACCTCTTATTACCGAACCGGTTCGGCAGGATGATCTATACGATATGGATGAACTGTTTTTCACAGGTACTACCACAGATATTCAACCGATTATAAAAGTTGATAGGCGTAAAATTGGAAGCGGTAAACCTGGAGAAATTGTTCGGTCTGTTCAAAAAGAGTATGACAAACGTCTTTATGGATAATGAGATCATTTTTTTTCCAGGATTTATTTGTCGGTTTCTGAAGAAGCTTCAAGATTCATACACATTTCTAATATCTTTGCAGAAGCGGAATAAACACCGATTTGCTAGTGTAATCCCCGCTTTTGATCTAATCATCTCACCATTTAAAGTGAACTGTATGTATTGGAGTAGTACCGTTCCCCACAAAGAGTAGAATCTGTGCTCTATATCCTCAATATACCATAGGGAGTTTCCCTATTTTTGGGGATAGGTTTTCTGGTTATTCTGTTGTAGAACAAAATAACAACAGAAAATTTTAACCCTGAGACGATGGAAGCTTTAAATAAATACCCCAAAAAGACTGAAGACTTTAAAACAATCTTGTCACCTGAAGAGCTCTCTTATTTTGAGGCGATCATCTTAAGAAAAAGAGAAGAATCACAGGATGAATTGGAATATTTACAGAAACAAATTGAGGACATACGTTCATCAGATGATGATGACGCCTCATCCCTGACTCATCACATGGGAGATTTGGGCAGTAAAGAGGAGAGTCTTGACTTAACCTACAGACTGATCCAAAGAAATAGAAAATATATCAATGAGCTAAACAGAGCCTTGGTACGTATCGAAAATGGAACGTACGGAATTTGCAGGGCTACAGGAGAGCCAATTAAGAAGGGACGCCTTGAGTTTGCACCTCATACCAGATATACAGTTGAAGCTAAGAAAAAAGGTTTGGATAAGAAGAGAGCTGCTTTAGCTTAAGAAGGTAAGTTTTGAGAGATAAGTGCCCGGTTAGGGGTTCCGGGTACAAAAGAAAAAAGCCCGTTCTGAAAAATCAGAACGGGCTTTACTATTTCCGTTTTACTGGAAAATTTGTCGCTTATTCGTATGTAAGGCTGTTTACTTCAACAGCGCTCAATCCCTTAGGAGTTTCTTCTACGTCAAATTCGACCTCTTCTCCGTCTTCCAAACCTTGGTTAGGAGCTAGGTTGTTTACGTTGTTTCTGTGTACGAAAATATCTTTGCTTCCGTCGTTAGGCTTAATGAATCCAAATCCTTTTTCGGCATCAAACCACTTTACTGTTCCTTGTTGTGTCATTGTATTGTATTGGTATTATTAATCACCCAATAAAGGGTATTTCAGAAGAGTAGAGTTGAATTAACGCGTCAGTCTTAAGAAAGGCTTACCGGGTGTTGTTATATTGTGTCCTTTATTATAAGAGTTTTGTTATCCAATGTCTATTATCTACAAAAATAATTTTTTGGTAAAGGGAAGGCTTCCTAATGCCTTCCCTTAAACTTAGATCAACCTGTGCTCTGCATGGCAGCAGCAACTCCGTTGATGCTTAGAAATAGCAGCTGCTTGAGTTCATTCAGTTCCTCTTCACTATCTGTATTATCCTTTCTGTTCAGTAACTCAACCTGAATCAGGTTCAATGGATAGGTGAAGACATTTCTGAATGCGATTGAATTTTGTATCACTTTTCTGCTGTCAAGAATTTCATCCTGATCCGTAATTTGCAGTATAATCTCCCTGGATCTCTCAAAATCTTTGATGATCCGTTCGTGGAGCCGTTTATCAGATCTTTCACTGTACATTTGAGAAGTGAGCGGGTGCGTACGGGCTATCTCGCGCTGTGCATTATCCACGATTGTTCCGAAGAAACTCCACTCTTTATACCACTTTTTGAGCAGATCGATTGTTTCCGGTTTGTCTTCCAAGAGAGATTCTAGAGATGCCCCCAATCCGTACCAACCGGGCACATTGTATCGTACCTGTGTCCACCCGAATACCCATGGGATCGCTCTCAGGTTTTCGAACTGCAGGCCTTTTTTGCCTCCTCTCGATACCGGGCGGGATGCAATAGGCAAATTACCGATATGTTCTACCGGCGTGATTTTTTTAAACCACGGCCAAAACTCTTCGTCGTCTATCAATTCTCTGTAAGCCTTCATTGAACCTTCGGCTATCCTGTTCATGGTAGATTCGGTTTCATCGCCTTCAACAATCGGCTTTTGGCCTTCACCAGCCGTAACCCTTGCAACGGCATTCACAATCTGTTCCAGGTGGCGACGCGTAATTTCCGGAAGAGAGTATCGGAACGAGATGATTTCACCCTGCTCTGTAAATCGGATGCGTCCGTTGTTACTGATAGATGGAAGTCCCAAAATTGCACGATTGGATCGGCCACCGCCACGACCCACAGAGCCACCTCGGCCATGGAATAGCCTGAAGTCTATGTTATTTTTCCGAAGAACTTCTCCCAACTCTAATTGTGATTTTTGCAGAGCCCAATTGGCCATCCAGTAACCGCCATCTTTGTTACTGTCGGAATATCCGAGCATTATTTCCTGAAAATTGTTTCTGGCTTTTACTTGCTCTTTATACACCGGATTCGACAGAATGTTCTGCATCTGCTCGGCGCTCATATCCAAATCCTCAATGGTTTCAAACAGAGGAACGACGTCAATTTCGCTTTCAATCTTGTTGTTTTTCATTCTCCAGAGACCGGTCTCTTTGGCGAGAAGAACAACTTCGAGCATATCACTGACACCATGCGTCATACTGATGATATAGCAGCCAAATGCATTCTCATCCAGCTTTTTCAATGTGGTAATAAGCCGGAAAACATTCAAAATCTCTTCGGTAGGTTCACTCAGTTTTGCATTTATAGGAGCGAGCGGACGTGGATTACGAAGCTCACTCATCAGAAGATCAACTTTTTCCTGCTCGTCCAACGACTCATACTTGGAATGAACATTTGCTTCTGAAAGCAGCTCGCTAACGGCGCTCTCATGGCGTCCGCTGTGCTGGCGAATGTCGAGTGCTGCCATGTGGAAACCGAAAGTTTTTGCACGAATCATCAGATCATTAAAGTCTCCAAAACGTGCAACATCTTCTAGTCCGGCTTCTTTAAGTGAATCGGCGATCAACTCCAGGTCTTCAATAAAATCTGAAGCTCTGTATGTTGCTGATTCCAGTACCTCTTGTTCAGGCTGATCTAATTCATCAAGCATGTACTGAAGTCTGTGCATGATGTGCGTAATCTTTCTCCGAAAAGGTTCATTCTTATAGGGTCGTTTATACTGCTCGCTGAGCGGAAACTCCTGTTCATCTTTTTTAAGCGATTTTATCAGTTTTTCCGGAACCTGAACAAAGTTTTTCGATACGGATAGATAGCGGCGAATCATTCTGAGATCTCTCAGATACAGCTTTAACGCTACACGCCTGTGGTAGGTTAATGTTTTCCAGGTTACATCGCGTGTAACATTTGGATTACCGTCCCGGTCGCTGCCAATCCAGGAGCGATACTTAAGAACAATTGGCAGGTCTGGAGTTTTATTATATTGCTGAGAAAAAGCAGAACTGATGTCATCGTATAGTCTTGGCACAGTTTCCCAGATTGTGTTTGAAAAGAAAAACAGGCCGTTTTCAACTTCATCTTCAACAGTAAGTCGTTCCGGACGTACCTCATCGGTTGATATCAAAAGGGCTATCTCATTAACTACTTGATGCAGATAAGCATCTTTTTCGTTGGGAGTGAGGTTCTCATTTTCAAGCTGATTAATCTTGGCAGTAATATTTTCCTGTTTGTAAAGAACACTTCGGCGACGCGCCTCAGTTGGGTGTGCTGTAACAGTCGGTTGGATATCAAGTTTTTTAAATAGTTCGAGCGCTTCCTCGTAGCTCATTTCATTCTCTTTAAAATACCTCAATGCATCTGCGATACTCTCCGACCTGGGATTTTCAGTATCAATGGTTTTGGAGCGCTCTCTGTTAATGCGGATAATCTCATGCTGTTCAAGTGAGTTAACCAGGTGGAAAAAAATAGTGGTTAGTCTAAGAAGACCTCTGATCTCATCTGAAGAGAGTTTACTGATTTTTTCGACCAACTCCCTGTTCTCTTCTCCACCATTCTGATCGAGAGCGGATGCCGCCTGATCCGGTAGATTAGCGGCTAATTCTCGAAGCGGCTCATTATCATTATGAACAAGATATTCTTCCAGAAGACCTGTCAGAGATGTTAATTTATCCGTTAGCGGTTCGCTGATATTAGATTTCTTTGCGTAGTGCTGTATTGTTTCTTTCCATTTCATAGAAAATACCCTTCCCTTCAGATTAATTAATTAAAATGATGTTTTATTAAACCTTCACAACGTTCTGATTTAGAAAATCAGAAATTTTACCGTCTCGATTTAAAAAAACAAATTATTTACTTTTGTCAGTCCGAGCGATATAAATGATCAGTGCCCGACTGATGAATCTCATGTTAGGTAGACGAGCGAAAACACCAATATTGTGAAAAGTATAAAACTCATGATGACTTCCATAGATGGGCTGTATCGAGAAGCTTGATTCTCTTTATTCGTAAACGGATTGAGCCAAAGCATCGGATTCTTGAAATTTTTTGTCAGGAACCCGGCAATATCCCAGATCTTCTCTTCAACTCGGTCGTAGAAGTTATCAACTCCGTGAACAAATACTCTGCGCGCGGCCGGTGTTGCCTTTCTGTAGAACCAGTCCACATCGAGCGCGATAATCAACTCTCCGGCGAGTTTCTTTCGGAGTAACCAGAAACCGGCAAACGTCATTAAACTTATCTGAGTGACCTCTACAAAGTGGTAGATGGTGAACGGATTATAGTCTGCATCAAATGGCAGATAAATGTAGAGTGCCTGTGGATAGAGACCGTAAAAAATACAGGCAAAGGCAGCCATTCCCATCCCGAGATACATATTTTTCGGAAGCGGCTTTACCTCTATATCATTATCCTCTTTTCCGAACCATGTGTAGTAAGGGAGTTTCAACCCAACGCTTAAAAATGTACCGACGGATGCAAAAAGAAGCATCAGCATGGCCGCTTCATTGTGAGCATAACCTGCGGCACTAATGGTCATTGATTTACTGATGTATCCGTTAAACAGAGGCAATCCTGAGATTGAAAATCCACCCACAAGGTAGAGTCCCAATACATAAGGCATTTTTTTAGCAAGACCGCCAAGGTGTACAAGTTTGGATGTGCCTGTTGCATAAAGTACGGCACCCGTACTCATAAAAAGGAGGGATTTATAAAGAATGTGGCTGTATGCATGGGCAGTAGCTCCATTCAGAGCAAGGTCTGTACCAATACCGATACCGCAAACCATAAATCCAACCTGGCTGATAATGTGATAAGCGAGAATTTCTCTGATATCTTTACAGATTACCGCATACACTACACCATAAATAGCCATAGCCGCACCAAACCAAATGAGCAGCTCCCAACCCGGAAAGACTCGTATGAGTACGTATACCGCAGACTTGGTCGTAAATGCACTCATAAATACAGCGCCGGTAACGGTTGCCTTCGGGTAGGCGTCCGCCAGCCAGGTGTGAAGCGGAATTACAGCCGCGTTGATGGATACACCAATCAACATCATCACATTACCGATTGTATACTCTTGAGCGAGTGATTCAACTAAAAGAGATCCGGTATCCATATAGTGCCAGATAATGCCGGCTAAAAGCAGTCCGCCTCCAAGTACATGATAGATCAGATAGCGCATTCCGGCTTTGTCTGAAGCTTCATTGCGATTTGCCCAGATCAGCCATGTTGAGCTTACGGCCATCAACTCCCAGAAAATAATAAGAGTGAGTAAATCACCGGCAAAGGTAACTCCCAAAGCACTGCCGGCATAGACAAGGGCATTGACCTGCTGTCCTAAATCTTTTATGTGCCAAGCGTATGTACCGGCCACAAATGCTGTGATGGCAAAAATAATCCCAAACACACGGCTTAAGGAGTCCATCTCCATTACAATCAGTTCAAAAGAACCCAGAGATGCTGTAAGTGTATATCCGTCAGGTCGGGTTATAACAAATGCCAACGCGGCTACAGGAAAAATTAGAAAAACCGAACTCCGGAATTTTTCAGGAAGCAGTGAAAGCAGTACTGCACCGATAATTAAAATGACACCCGGTATGGTTAAAAACTCAATCATAATAGTTGATGTCGCGGTTTACAATGTTTTTGGCAATAAATTTGGCAACATAGATGATGACGATACAGCTTACAAAGCCAAAAAGGGCATAAAAAGCGGGAATCGAGTTCCACCAATGGCTGTCGTAATCGGCCAGATAGGTGAACTCAAAAACCAGAGTTACCAGAAAAAGTATACCTAGTATGATCCAATGCCAGTTTTTCATGGTGATGGTGAATTAAATAGTGATTCACTGATTTGCGCAGCAAGATCGAAAAAGTTGAAAAAGAGATTCGGGAACAGTCCAAAGAGGACGGAAAGTGTGGCCGTTATTACAATGGGTACAACCATAAAGGGTGATGCCTCACCATATTTTTCCAGTCCTTCACCTTTCTTGAAATAAGCCCGGTGAATGATAGGGAAGAAGTATCCTGCATTTAAAAGTCCACTCACGATCAGGATGATTACCGGAATCATCATATCTCCCTCAAGAGATCCGGAGATCAGATAGAACTTACTGAAAAAACCGTTGATGGGCGGGATACCCGCAAGGCCCATCGACCCTACTACAAAAGCGCCCATCGTCCAGGGCATCACTTTGGCTATTCCGTTTAAATTGCTGATTTCTGTTCGGTGCAGATTTACAATAATGGCTCCGGCGCAGAAAAAGAGAGTAATTTTCATTGTGGCATGAGCGGCAATGTGCATAATGCCACCTTGAATTCCCAAAGGAGTCAGCAGAGCGATACCCAGCACAATGTAGGAAAGGTGACCAACCGTAGAATATGCAAGACGTCGTTTTAAATTGTCTTGTGCAAAAGCTATCAAAGAAGCCAGGATGATGGTTGCTCCGGCCAGGACAATGATAATATCATTTAAACCGTAATCGCCCATTACATCCACGCCAAAAACGTAGCCTACAACACGGAGAACAGCAAAAACACCGGATTTCACAACAGCAACAGCGTGCAGAAGAGCACTTACAGGAGTTGGAGCAGCCATGGCAGCAGGAAGCCAGCCGTGAAGCGGCATGATACCGGCTTTAACACCCACTCCACCCAGAAAGAGGATGAACATCACCAGAATCATGTGATAAGGGATGTCCGAATCACCAAGAATTCCGCCCGGTGTAAAATCAAGCGTTCCGGTGTAGTAGTAAACCATTCCGGCTGCAGCAATCAGAAGGAGTCCGGCTGTGAGTGTGAAGGCCAGATATTTACGACCGGCTTTAATGGCATCATCCGATTCGGTATGAATCACAAGAGGGTAGGTGGCCAGCGTTAAAAGCTCGTAAAATACAATGAATGTGAGCAGATTTCCGGAGAAAGCAATTCCAATAGTTGCCGACAAACAGATTGCAAAACTTGCATAATATCTTGTCTGTTTATGTTCTTTGTGCCCACGAACGTATCCGATTGAGTAGAACGAGGTGAAAATCCATAGTCCGGATGCAATGACGGCAAAGAATACGCCCAGAGGATCTGCATTCAGTGCAAATGGCAAGCCGGGAGCCAGATCGAAAAGGTGCAGGCTAACACTTTCACCGTTTAGTGCAGATGGAAGAAGCGTCAGAACCAGCCCAAATTTCACCAAAGCGGCGATGATGGTCCATGTTTCCCGTAAATTTGGTTTGGATGAACTCCACAGGATGAACGGGACCGCTGCAAGCGATGATAAAATAGCTAATAAAGGTACAAGCGTAAGATCCATCTATCTTTATGTGTATTTAAAATCTTCTAAAAACTGAATCAGAAATTAAAGGTGTTTTTTTTACTGGCTTAATTATCAATTACATTGGAAAAATATTAAAGAGAATTCCAACGATTGCGGCGTTTGCAAAACCGATTACAAACAGAGCAATGGCAAGAACCGACGTTGGAAACATCATACTGAAGCCGACTTCATTTCGTTTAGCATCTGTTGCCGATTTCTGATCTTTCTTTGGATTCATCATATAAACTTTTTCCAGAATTCTGAAGAAGTAAACAGCATTCAGAAGCGAGCTGATTAAAATGACTGCCAGAAAGATCCAATTCTCATTATCAATTGTTCCCAGTGCCAGATACCATTTACTGAAGAAACCGGCCAATGGCGGCAATCCAACCATGGAGATGGCAGCCACACTAAACGAGGCCATTGTCCAGGGATATTTTTTTCGGTAGCTGTCGTCAAACTTGCTGATGTCTGAATGACCTTCTTTCATTCGAAGATTTCCGGCAACCAGGAACAGACAGGCTTTCATTACGGCGTGATTTAACACATGAAGCAGCGCGCCTGCAAACCCAAGAGGATTGGCCAAACTCAGCCCCATTATAATGTAACCGATCTGAGAAACACTGCTATATGCCAGCATGCGCTTCATTTCAGTTTGGGCAATAGCCATAATGGAACCATAGAGTATTCCAATGGCTGCCAGAACACCAATAACAGTAGTGATAGGGGCAACGGCGTCGGTTAACTCTACACCAAATAGATAGAAAACAATTCTAAAGAGAATGTATGCGGCTACTTTTGTCCCGATTGGAGCAATGAGTGCAGTGGAACTGGATGAAGCAAAAGTATAAGAGTCAGGCAACCATCCGTGAAGTGGGAAAAGTGCCGCTTTTACGCCTATGCCGACAACCATAAATACCAAAGCAGCAACTACAGAGGTATCTGTAGCAAAGCTTGGCAGCATAGCCGCCATATCAATAATGTTTAATGTACCGGTTACCGTGTAGAGAAAACCTACTCCCAGCAGATATAAAGTACCTCCTGCTGTTCCGATTATCAGATATCGAAAAGCGGCAAAGGGTGCCGGACGTGATCCGATAGCGATTAAACCGTAACTGGCCAGTGACGAAATTTCCAGAAATACATAAAGATTGAAGAGATCACCGGTTAGGATCATTCCATTGAATCCAAGCAGCGCCAGCATGGCCAGTGCAAAGTAGGGCATCTCTTTACCGGGATACTCCGTCCGGGCTACATGTCGCGAATGAATTAATACAAAAAATGCTACTGTATTGATAACCAGGATAAAAAATCCGGATAACCCATCGTAGACAAATTCAATACCAACGGGTGGTTCCCAGCCACCAAAGAAGTAGCGTATACTGCCGGTTTGCAGATACGATATAAAACCGTATAGAGATAATACGGAGGCAATGCCCGATCCCAAAACCGCAAGCGGTTGGGAAGTAGAAGGTTTCCAGAACCCCAATGCCGGAATCAGTATGGCAAATAGTACAAATGTAAGAGCAATTAGTGCCGGTAGATGCGACTCAATCATTGAATTTCTTCTAACAGTTCCTGTTCGTCAAGGGTCCCGTATCGGTTGTAAATGGCCATCAGCAGAGTAAAGGCGACCCCGAGTGTAGCAACTCCCACCACAATAGCGGTCAGCATTAAAGTGTGCGGCAGCGGATTCAAATAGTTGGCAACCTGCTCAACAGATATGTTTGAATCTCTAACCGGAACTGTGGCATCCCATTTTGATGCAATTGAAACAAAATAGAGAACAACAGAGACCTGAAAGATGGCCAGCCCGATTGTTTTTTTAACCAAGTTCTTTTTAAAAAGTATTCCGTATAGGCCAACGCACATCAGAATAATTACAAACCAGTAAGCGTAGTGACCCAGAAAAAAATCAAGCATAATCTTCGCCTTTTATCATATTATCATAAATCATCACAAGGATAGCCATCACTGCAAGCCCGATTCCTACCTCGATGATAAGAATACCCCAGTATCGCATGTAGCCGGGCTCCATTGCCAGAAATGGAAGTTGTTCATAATCCAGAAAATATCCGCCTGTTGCCATAGCAGCCAAACCGGTAAGGAAATAGATGATAACTCCAATTACCGCCAGTGGTGTAGTTGCAAATTCCTGAATTTGAAGTCGGGATACGCGTCTTCCGCCTGAAAGCCGTATTAAAAGTATAGATGCGGCCAGAAGTGTTCCTCCCTGGAATCCGCCACCGGGACTATAGTGCCCAAAAAAGATTACATAAAGTCCAAACAACATGATATATGGACTCAACAATCTGGAACCGAGCAGGATGATAGGGCTTTCTTCTTGTCGCCTCATATCTGCCTCCTCCGGCTACGCAGAATTAAAATTGTGATGAGACCGGCAGTAAAAACTACTACTTGTTCGCCAAACGTATCCACGCTTCTGTAATCACCAAGAATCACGGTTACGATGTTTGGGGTTTTTGCGTCGTTGTAGGCTTCCTGAATCACGTAGCTGCCGACCACCTCTGTACCGGTGATGCTTTCCTCTGCGTGCATCAGGTTGTCTGGATCTCCGCGGAAGGGAAGGTCACTCGCTGCGTATATCATAACAGACGCAAATAAAATCAGTATGATGATTTTTAGTGCTTTCAATCGTTTGAATGTCTTGTGGTTTGATAGATTACTACTACATATAGAACTCCGGACACACCGGCACCGATTACTGCTTCGGTAAATCCAACATCAATGGCTCCCATAGCTACAAAAAGAAGTGCCATTAAAAAGCTAAAGACTGTGGTCATTACCACGGCAACCAGAAGGTCTTTTACCTCAAGCGCAACAATGGCCGAAAGCAGAAGAAAAATGTAAATAACAAGTTCTAATTCCCAGATCATGTTGACGGCCCTCCCTTTTTATCGTCGTTTAGGAGGGGTTTTATCCCTTTTTTTAATGCAGCTCTTGCAAGGGCATGTGTGCCAATGGGGTTTGAAAGTGCAATAAATAGAACAACTAAAAAGAGTTTACCGCTGCTGAGCGTAAATCCTTCGTAGATGATCAATCCAATGATCACGAAAAATACACCGAGTGTATCACTTTTACTGACCGCATGGGTTCGGGAGTAAAAATCCGGTAGTCTCAATATGCCGATGCTCCCCATCAACATGAAAATAATGCCGGTTGTTACAAACAGAATGCTAAAGATTGATTGTATTTCAAGCATTTCGCCGTGTTTTTGGAGATGTAATGTATTTTGCAATTGCCAATACCCCGATGAAGCCAAGAACAGCATAGGCCAGGGTGATATCTATAAACATGTCAATGCGTCCAAACAAAAAACCAATCAGGCATATTAGAACAATTGTTTTAGTAGCAATAGCATTAGTAGCCAGCAGGCGGTCGAAGACTGTGGGGCCTTTCACCACCCTGACCAGTGGAACAGCGATAATGATGGTAAGTACCACAGCGCTATACAGAAAAAAATGTTCCATTTAAGTATGTGTATATTCTTTGGTCGTAATTTGAACATCACTGATTACAGGTCGTGCCTCTTTTTCAAAAAGCTTAAGGACTTCCCTGGGCATTTCATCCGAAATTATCCCCTTATAAGAAGACTCATCGAGAGCGTGAACAATAAAGTTATCCCCTTCAATGTCTACAGTCAGTGTTCCCGGTGTTAGGGTGATGGAGTTGCCCAGTATAACTTTAGCATGAGAACTGGGTAGATCTACTTTGAAACGTAAAATGCTCAGTTTCGTTGGCAGCCTGGGGCTGAATATCACTTTTACTACATGAAAACCGGCGACCACGATTTGATAAATCATCCAGAAAAAATAGAAAACAGCCCTGAAAAAACGAATATCCTTGAGGTCGTTCATGTCATCACTGAAAAACCGGTGTACTTTCAGTCTATAATGAACTGCCATTACACCGGCAACGGAGAGAACCCCCATGGTTAAATGAACGGCATCAAAAAAACCACTCATCACCACCCAAAACAGCATGAGGGAGATAAATGACAGTGATAAACTGTAGAGCGAAAGTTTGTTCATTAGTTAGCAGTAAATTGATGACGTCTTGGTAATAAGCCTATAAACTATCAAAAAGGTGATATTAACCGCAATAAAAATCGATCTGTTTTGGAATTGTTTACAAATTTCAAAAAAGTAAAGATTGATTATAGCCTTCACTAAAATGTTTCTTAAATTTGAGACTGAAAATTGAAAAAGTATTTAATGGGGATTGTTACTTTTCCTCCTTCAGAGGTTTATCTTGGAACAGATTTTTGTATCTTTGCCACCTGAAAACAAGCCTGCAAAGAATGCAGAGTTTACAGATCATTAAATGCGCAACATTTTAATTAACCTGTTTGAATGGAATTACCTACAGCGCTTGTAAGTCTTATTGTTGGTTTACCGCTACTCGGTTTTTTAATTAATGGGATTCTGGGCCTTTCATCAGATTCGTATCGTAGCAAAAAGAGTATAATAGGGGCACTGTCAAATTTTGCAGTCTTCATTCCTTTTTTAATATCCCTCTATTTTTTCATCAATTTTAATCCGGAAGCCGGAGCAGTCCAGGCAAAACTGTTTACATGGATCGAAGCCGGAAGCCTTAGTGTAGATATTGCCTATCAGATTGATCAGCTTTCACTGATAATGATGCTGGTAGTTACAGGTGTTGGCTCTTTGATTCACTTCTATTCTATAGGGTATATGGCCCACGATCCGGGATTCTGGAAGTTTTTTGCCTTTCTGAATCTCTTTATCTTTGCCATGCTGAATCTGGTAATGGCCGATAATCTCTTGCTTCTGTTTCTTGGATGGGAAGGTGTTGGGCTCTGTTCTTACCTGTTGATCGGCTTTTGGTATACCGATATGGCAAAATCTGATGCTGCAAAAAAAGCGTTCCTCTATAACAGAGTTGGTGACTTTGCATTTCTGATTGCGATTTTTGCCATTTTTGAAGCTGTGGGAAGTTTAAAATTTGATGTTATCCTGGCTAATCTGGATGCATTTTCAGCAAGCTGGACATTCTGGGTGCCGTTTCTGATGTTTATCGGGGCAACCGGTAAAAGTGCTCAGATTCCACTCTTTGTATGGTTGCCGGATGCGATGGCCGGTCCTACTTCCGTATCGGCCCTGATTCACGCAGCTACTATGGTAACCTCCGGTATCTACCTGATTACCCGGCTCTCCCCAATGTATGTGATGAGTCCTGAGGTGATGATGATTGTGGCAGTAATTGGTGCACTCACAGCCATTGTTGCAGCAACCATAGCGATTACGCAAAACGATATTAAAGGAGTTCTGGCGTACTCAACAGTTTCACAGCTTGGATTTATGTTTCTGGCTCTTGGTTCAGGTGCGTTTACAGCGGCTCTGTTTCATGTAGTAACTCATGCCTTTTTCAAAGCATGTCTCTTCCTGGGTTCAGGATCAGTCATTCATACCATGGAGCATGTAAAGCATAAATTACACGATGCCGGAAAGCATGTAGATTTTGATCCACAGGATATTCGGTTTATGGGAGGGCTTAAAAAATTCATGCCTTCAACTTACAAAACCTTTTTGATTGCCACCGTAGCTATTGCCGGTATTCCTCCGCTGGCTGGATTTTTCTCAAAAGATGAAATTGTAATGCACGCTTTTAATATGGGTTTTGGTGAATTTGCCGGTGCCATGTACTTCATTCTGTGGGGAGTGGCAACAATAACGGCTTTCCTTACTGCATTTTATATGTTCCGTTTAACACTGAGTACATTTCACGGATCGTTCAAGCTTCCGCAAAAAGTTCAGGGTGCTGAAGGTTCTGAGGAGTACCTGCATGAGAGCCCTGCTACAATGACAATTCCGCTTTGGGGCCTTGCCGGACTTTCTATTGTGGGTGGATTTATTGGTATTCCGAATTTCATTTCCAAGACTTTTGGTGGCGATGGGCATATCAACTGGCTCCACGACTGGATGCTGCCAATTGCTGCAGATATACCACTAACACTTTCAATAACTGCAGAATGGACCCTTATGATTTTTGCCATAGCTGTTGCAGTTGGCTCTGTATTTCTGGCATTTAAGATGTACGGAAACGATCAACAGGAAGAGTCGGACGCTAAAATCGCCGCTCGATTCGGCTCACTTTACGAAATTTGGAAACAGAAGTATAATCTTGACGAAGCATACGAGGGGGTTATTGTTCGTCCAACCGTGCGATTTTCAGATAAGGTTCTTGCCGTTTTTGATATGAAAGTTGTTGATGGGGTTGTCAATGCTGTGGCGGGAATTGTCAGGCTTACGGGAAGTTTAATCCGATACATTCAAACAGGAATTGCAACCAACTACGCATTAATTATGGTATTGGGCGTAATTTTGGTTCTTTCAATGATACTATTTTAAAGGATTTGAAGATTAGTTAAATATGGACATCCTACTCAATATTACAATCTATTTGCCGCTTCTGGGTATTGCAGTAATTCTGCTAATGAAGAGCGATGCTGCAGTAAAATGGGGCAGTTTAATTGCTACAACGACAACTTTCATACTTTCACTGCCGTTGCTATTTAATTTTGATGTTGCCTTATCAGCTACTCCTCAGTATTTGAGTGAAGGTTCAGCGATTTTTGCAGGCATGGACGTGAAATATCTGGTTGGCTTAGACGGTTTGAGCCTGCTATTGTTTATGCTCACAACACTGATGGGGCCCATCGTTATTCTGTCTTCCTGGAATTCAGTAACAAAGAGTTTAAAGGGATATTACGCCATGTTGCTGCTTCTTCAGACAGCATCATTGGGTGTGTTTGCTGCTCTCGATTTAGTGGTATTCTACGTATTCTTTGAGCTTTCGTTGATTCCGATGTACTTCCTAATTGGAATATGGGGAGGTAGTGATAAGATTCGTGCCACTATTAAGTTTTTTATCTACACGCTGGTCGGTTCGCTGATTATGCTAGTTGCGCTTCTCTATCTCGGTTATCATGCCGGTGCAGCGATGGGAGGCGTAGATTTTACTGCCGATTGGAGATTTATTTCCAGTCCGGAATACACCATTGGATTGGTTGAACAAACCTGGTTATTCCTTGCATTTTCACTTGCCTTTTGTATTAAAGTACCACTCTTTCCATTCCATACCTGGTTGCCTTATGCCCACACCGAAGCCCCAACGGCAGGTTCCGTAGTGTTGGCAGCTATTATGCTTAAAATGGGTACTTACGGTTTAATACGTGTTGTACTGCCTGCTTTTCCAAATGCGTTTATGGAATTTGCGCCATACATGGCAATACTTGCTGTAATTGGTATTATCTATGGCGCACTGGTTGCGATGGTTCAAAAAGATGTTAAGAAATTGGTAGCCTACTCCTCTGTGAGCCATATGGGTTTTGTGGTACTTGGAATTTTCGCCCTCAATGATATCGCCATGCAGGGTGCGATTATTCAGATGATTAATCACGGTCTCGCAACAGGAGCGCTCTTCCTTATTGTAGGTATGATTTACGATCGTCGTCATACAAGAATGATTTCCGATTACGGTGGTATTGCAAAAGTTGTTCCCGTATTCGCCGTCATGTTTATGATAGCTACATTGGCTTCGATAGGGCTCCCCGGCCTTAACGGATTTATAGGTGAGTTTTTAATTTTGAATGGATCATTTAGTTCAGAACTATATGCAAATAAAACCTACGCTATACTCGGTGCAACCGGTGTGATTTTAGCTGCGGTTTACATGCTTTGGATGTTTCAGCGGGTTCTCTTTGGACCAATTACTAATGAAGAGAACGAAAAACTCACAGATTTAAATATGCGTGAGGTTGGTTTGCTGGTCCCATTGGTGCTGTTTATGGTCTGGATCGGAATTCGCCCGATAGATTTTACACAATATTCAGAAGGATGGGTAGATACTTACATCACAAATTCAGAAGAGAAAAGTCTTGCTGTTTTGGATCAGGCTGATTTAAATGAACTCCCAAATTGGACAGCAAAAGTTTATAGTGTTGAAGAACATCAATTAGATTCACAATTCATCGCAAATAAAAAAGACTAATATTATGAAGCCTCTCACATCAGAAGAAGTCAATTCGCAATTGAAAGAGTTGGATCATTGGACTTTCGAGAACGATCAGATCAAAAAAGATTTCAGCTTCGATAATTTTAAAGAGGCGCTCGCTTTTATGGTAAGGGTAGGCTTTGAAGCTGAAGACTTGGGGCACCATCCAAACTGGAGTAATGTGTACAATTCTGTATCAGTGCAGCTTAACACTCACGATGCGGATAACAAGGTGACAAAGAAAGATATTCAACTCGCAAAGGCGATAGATAAGATTTACAAAAAATAACGGAAATGGATTATTTGCACGATATTCAATCCTTTTTGCCCGGCATTGTTGTAGCCGTAACAGGATTGGCAGCTATACTGATAACAGCATTTAAAAAAGGTACAGCATCGGTTTTCTATGTATCTGTATCCGGTTTGGTTATAGCGTTGGTGTTAGCGATACAGTCACTTTTTGGTGACACCGGCACTGCTTTTTCAGGCATGATTGTCTATGGCGGCCCTGCAGCGTTTGGTTCGGTCATTGTATTATTAGGATCACTCTTGTCTGTTATATTATCCCGCGAATATTTGCAGTCCTTTGAATTAGAGACTGGTGAAGTCTACGGAATGTTGCTTTTTGCCACGACAGGAATGATGGGATTAGCTGTTTCAAATGACCTCATTAGTCTTTTTGTCAGTTTAGAAACCATGTCGGTGTGCCTTTATGTTATTGCCGGCTTATGGTATTATAGAAAAACCGGTGCTGAAGCAGCCTTAAAATACTTTCTATTAGGCGCATTTTCGACAGGATTTTTACTCTACGGAATTGCTTTGATTTACGGAGCAACGGGACACACAAACCTGATTGAAATTGCGGCTTCAGCTCAAGTTTCACCCCTATTACTAGCAGGAATTGCTCTTTTGCTGGTCGGTATCTTTTTCAAAATATCTGCAGTACCGTTTCATATGTGGACTCCGGACGTTTACCAGGGGACACCCACTACGCTGACCGGATTTATGGCTACGGCCAGTAAATCTGCTGCATTTATTGCACTTGTTTTTGTGCTATCCCGGATGCTGTCCGGTTCAGAAACCGGAGACTGGACTCAGGTTATACAGGTTATTGCGATCCTTACGATGATTGTGGGTAATCTGATTGCCCTTGCACAGGATAATGTAAAAAGAATGCTTGCTTACTCAAGTATTGCCCACGCTGGTTACTTGATGGTTGGTTTGGCTGCCGGAACAGCTGCTGGGTACAGTGGAGTGTTTTATTACCTGTTCGCCTACACTGTAATGAATATCGGTGCATTTGGCGTTATCGCATTTTATGAGCGATCAAAAGAGATGGATTTTACCGAGATTGACAGCTATGCGGGTTTGGGGTTTAAAGTTCCGGTAATGGGAGTGATGCTTTCCATCTTTCTATTCTCTCTTGCAGGAATTCCGCCATTTGTGGGTTTCATTGGTAAATATTACGTATTTGCAGCAGCCGTACAAGCAGACCTGATCATATTGGCTATTGTAGGTGTATTGGCAAGTGCAGCCAGTGTATACTACTATCTGCGGGTAATGGTTTTTATGTATTTCAAAGAAGCCCATCGGGAGTATACTCTGAAAGCACCGGGTACATTGTTCAAGCTGGTATTAATACTGCTGGCCATTCTGACCATCTATTACGGAATAGAACCGGTACTGCCCGCTACTGGCCTTTTTGAGCTTCTCTCTTCTTTCAATTACGCTTAGTTCTACAGGGTTAACAGGTAGAAATTACTAAAGGCGCGTCTCAGCGCCTTTTCTTTTTTAATCTGATCAGGAGTAGAATTTAAGGGTCGGTTTGATTGTAGAAATCAAAATCAATGTGTATCTTTACAGGCTCTGTTGTCGGCGTAACGTACGACGACTGTTTTCACAAACAGAAAACAACCAAAGAAAACATATATAAAGAATGAAGAAAGATTTCTATGAAATGACTTACATTCTGAATCCGGTTCTCGATGACGAGAAATTTTCAGAACTTGTAAGTTTCGTGAACAAACTAATTGAAGACAACGACGGAGAAATCGTTGATGTAGATGAATGGGGTGTTCGCAAGCTCGCCTACGATATAGATAAAAAAAGTACAGGGTACTATGTGAACATGTACTTTAATGCACCCGCTAATGCGATTGAAGTGGTTGAACGTAACATGAGGATCAATGATGATATCATGCGATATCTGACGATGAAGTATGATCCAAAAATGCTTCGTTACTACGAACTCAGAAAGAAAGGCGATCTGCCTGTCGTTTTTGAAGATGTAGATGAAGAAAACGAAGATAACGACGACGAATAAATCAAATTAGGTAAAGATTATGATTAACAATCCATCGCACCCCAAAAAAGGACACCTCAAAAGTAAAGACTGTAAATTTACTAAGGCAGGTGTTGAATATATTGACTACAAACAGACTGAACTGCTAGAGCGGTTTATGAATGATCAAGGTAAAATTCTTCCAAGAAGAGTAACCGGTACCAGTGCTCGGCATCAAAGAATGCTTTCAAGAGCTGTTAAAAGAGCACGATTTTTAGCTCTTATTCCTTACGTAACCGAAAACATGCGATAAGACACAGATAGTAGATTATGAAGCTTATTTTAAAAGATGACGTAGAAAAATTAGGTTCAGCCGGTGATCTTGTTAACGTAAAACCCGGTTACGGACGAAATTATCTGATTCCACAGGGTAAAGCTGTTTTGGCAACTCCGGGTGCAATCAGACAGTTTGAACATCTGAAACGTGAAGCCGCACTGCGTGCTGAACTTTCCGTTGAAGCTGCCAAAGAACTGGCACAACAACTGGAAACAACCTCCGTTACAATTCCTGTAACTGTTGGTGAGGATGACAAGATTCACGGTACGGTTACCAATATTCAGGTAGCTGATGCTCTTGAAGAAAGAGATATTTTAGTTGACAGACGTAAGATTACGCTTGATCAGGATATCAAATCTTTGGGCGAGTACACTGCAACCGTAGATGTTCTTGGTGACCTGAAGCCTCAAGTTAAGGTTTGGGTTGTAAAAGAAGACTAAAACTCTTTGAGAGTATAAACTCTTAATAATTATTCAATAATGAATAAATTTGGATTTTTGATGGGGATCGTCTTTATGGCGTTATCCCCATTTTTTGTATATGGTCAGCTCCTTGATCCTGTTGACTATCAAATAACGGATCATCCTGAGACGGTTGCAGCCGGTGAAGTGTTCAATATAACAGTAGAAGCCACAATAGATGGAGACTGGCATCTCTACTCTGTACTGAATGATCCTGATGCGGGACCATACCCAACAACATTCTCAACTGCAACAAATCAAATGGCAATTGCCGGAGATGTGGAAGAGAGTGAGGCGGTTATTGCCTTTGATCCAAATTTTGAAACTGAACTTGGCTGGCACTCAAACGGAGCAGAATTTACAATTCCGGTTGCTTTTCGGGCTGAACTTCAGGGAGAGCAAACCATACAGCTGGAGGTGCTCTATCAGGTTTGTGATGATGTTTCATGCCTGCCTCCAAAAACTAAACAGATAGAGTCTGTTGTTAATCTCGAAGGTGTTGCTGCTTCGCCATACGAAGATTTTGAAGAGATTTCCCAGGCTGAGGCCGAGTTTGAAATGACGAGCTCTGCAGGAGTGCCATTGGATGATATCTGGACCTATATCTGGATAGCGTTGACTGCCGGCCTTGCTGCACTGCTTACTCCTTGCGTATTTCCATTAATTCCACTGACTGTATCCTATTTTTCAAATCAGGGGGGAGAGAAGAAGAAAACCAATTATGGTCAGGCTTTAATCTTTGGTCTTTCTATCATACTCATTTTTACAGCTCTAGGCGCAATTCTTTCCGTTATACTGGGTGTGAGCGGTGTTAGTCAGTTTGCTTCAAACCCATGGGTGAATCTGTTCATTGGCGTGCTATTTATCTTTTTTGGGGTGAGCCTTCTGGGGCTTTTTGAGCTTCGTCTTCCTTACCAGCTTACGAACTGGCTGAACCGGAAGAGTAATGAAAGCAGCGGAATTACGGGTACCTTGTTTATGGGTTTTACAATCAGTGCCGTATCGTTCTCATGCACAGCGCCTTTTGTAGGTGCAATACTGGCTGCAACGGCGGGAGGGGAATGGTTCTATCCGATTGTAGGTATGCTGGCCTTCTCTACAGCGTTTGCAGCTCCATTTGTGCTGTTGGCACTGTTCCCCCGCTATCTGGAATCTCTTCCAAAAAGTGGCTCCTGGATGAATATTATAAAAGTCATACTAGGCTTTATCATTCTGGCTGCATCCATCAAATTCTTGGCAAATGCAGATATTATTTTTGAATGGGGATTAATAACTCGTCCACTGGGAATTGCTGCATGGATTACTTTCTTTTTCATTGCCGGTCTCTATCTTCTTGGATTTTTTGCCCTTCATGGTGAGGAAAAACCAAAGTCTATAACATCCGGCAGGCTACTGCTGGCAATTCCATTCTTTTTGTTCAGTTTTTACTTAATACCGGGTTTAATGGGAGCATCTTTGGGAATTTGGGATGCCTGGCTGCCGGCTTCAAAATCTACGGATGTGAGTGTTGTTCGTTCGATCGGAATATCCGGTAATGGAGAAGCTGTAGATTCGCAATGGTCTGATAATTATGAGGAGTCTTTAGAAAAAGCTATTGCAGATAACGTACCCGTTTTTGTCGATTTTACCGGCTACACCTGTACAAACTGTCGCGCAATGGAAGCAACGGTTTTTCCATTAGACAATATTCAAGAGAAATTTTCTCAGATGGAACAGGTAAAACTTTATACGGATGGCGGTAACAAGGCTGAAGAAAATCAGCAGCTACAGTTCGATATTACCGGTACACTTGCATTGCCCACCTATGTGATCATAGATCCACATTCCGGACAGGTCCTCGATCAATTAATTGGCTTTACGAGGGCTTCGGAATTTGAGGAATTTTTAAATCGCGGTATAGACCGGTACCAACAAGTAGGATCATGATATTTATTTTGTAAATCCCTGAATTGTATAGGCTCGATTCGTAATCTTATTCAGTTTAAACGATTTTTTACAAAAAAAACGGGATAATGGCAGATTTTGAAAAATAAATCAGAAATCTGTTTGGTAGTTGGGGATATGATCTAATATATTCCACGACACGAACATTAAACATTGTCACTTGCAGATTTTTCTAAAAAATTCATTATTAAATTAAAGATCTGCCTTTGACATTGAAGATCAAATGATCTATCATTTTTCTTCAAATTTAGCTCTTAACCAAAACTTAACGCGGAGTAACAGTATGACTTCATCTTTAGCTCTCATTTTTCTTCAAGCTGGAGCTGATGCTAGCTTTTTTAACGTAATCGTCGAAAAATTTAATGAAGGTGGTGAATTCATGTGGCCTGTATTGATAGCCCTGATTCTCGGATTGGCTATCTTTCTGGAGCGCATCATCACACTTAATCTAGCTGACATTAACACCAGGAAATTTATTATTGAAGTACAGGAAGCACTACAAGAAGGCGGTATTCCCGCAGCACAAGAACTTTGTGCTCAAACGCGAGGTCCTGTAGCATCTGTTTTCCAAGCCGGTTTAATGCGTGCTGATGAAGGCGTTGAAGCTGCAGAAAAAGCAATTACAACATACGGCTCCATCGAAATGAGCTTCCTTGAAAGAGGACTTGTATGGCTCTCACTTTTCATCTCTATTGGTCCGCTTCTTGGATTCCTCGGTACCGTAGTAGGTATGATTGAGGCTTTCGATGCAATTGAAGCCGCCGCCGATATCTCTCCATCTCTTGTAGCTCGTGGTATTAAAATTGCGCTTCTTACAACGGCAGGTGGTCTGTTGGTAGGTATTATCCTTCAAATTGGTTACAACTACTGTGTATCCAAAATTGACCGAATTATCTCTGATATGGAAGAGGGCTCTATTACCCTGATTGATTCCATTATTCTTCTGAAAGAAGGAAAGCAAATTGTTCCTGAAAACGACTCAGACGAAGCCTAAACGAAACTATAACCCAAATAATCAAAGGGTAATATTATGATTGATAATTTAGCTATAATGTTAGTTTTAGGCCTAATTGGTGTAGGAGTTATAGGAATTCTGTTTTCCGGTATCAAAAATGTGATTAACGGAAAATCGGATCTTAAACGAGTGGCAATTATGGGTGTTCCAGTTGTCATTTTCGGTATCTCTTATGCTACGCTGGGTACAGCTAACCAGGCGGGTGTTGCAACAATGTTGTTTTTACTTGGTCTGATGGTTATTGGTATCGTATTAACAGGAACTCGCGGAACATTTAAAATTTAAATGTATGCTTAATAAAAAGCGAAGCAGAGAAAGTGGTGAGATAGACGGTTCATCCCTGGCGGATATCGCCTTTCTATTGCTCATCTTCTTTCTTGTTGTAACTACAATTGATGTCGATACGGGTATTGGTCTGGTTCTTCCTCCAATCCCTGACGATGTTGAGCCCCCACCTGTACGGGAGCGAAACTTGATGAAAATATTAGTGAATGCTCAGGGCATGGTTCTTATCAATGAAGAACCTGCATCTATTGGCGAAGTTCGCGATCGTATCAAACGCTTTGTTGATAATAACGGAGCAGATCCTGATCTATCTGAATCACCCGATGATGCTATTGTATCTATCAAGACGGATAGAAGGACTCCTTATAATGTTTATATAGATATGCTTGATGAAGTGATGGGTGCTTATGCAGAACTCCGTAATCAGGCTTCAATGGATAGATTTGGTGTTCCTTACAGTTCACTTGAAGAAAACAGCGAAAGAGAAGCGGAGATACGAGAGTTGTATCCTAAGAAAATCTCAATTGCAGAACCAGATGAGGGGTAACGGATATGGCACATTTTAAAAAGAAACAATCAGGAACGAGTCAAGGTGTACCTACTGCAGCTATGCCTGACGTTGTATTTATGCTTCTCATCTTCTTCATGGTTACGACCGTATTAAGGGAAGTTGAACTTCAGGTTCAGGTCAATTATGCCGGTGCAGAAAACATCGAAAAAATTGAGCAGAAACGACTGGTGAGTTATATCTATATCGGTCCTGAAAGATTATCAGGAAATCGGGTAGGTGAAACGAAAGTCCAGATTGATGATGCTCTCGTTGACGACATGGGATCTATCAGGAATATCATGTATGATAAACTGATGGAAGAACCCAGACTAATTGTATCTCTAAGAGTTGATGAGGACTCTGAATTTGGTATTATAACCGATGTTCAGCAGGAACTTCGTCACGCAGGAACGTTAAGAATTAACTACTCTACACGACGAGAAATATAATTAGTTAACATAAATCATCTTATTAAAAGGCATTTATTCCAATATGGGATAACTGCCTTTTTTATTTTAAAGTTATGGCAAAAAACGATTTTAAACAGGTTCAGGAAATAGGCTTCAAATCATTAATTGAATCCTTCAAGAATTATACCGGAGCTTCCAGGGAGAACATCATAAAAGGTATAGGTGATGATGCTTCTGTAGCAATGCAGCATGACGGGAAATTGACATGCACCAGCTCTGAAATTTTCTTGGAGGGTGTGCATTTTGATTTAACATATACGCCTTTTCAACACTTGGGTTATAAAATTCTAACTGCCGCTGTCAGTGATATTCTGGCAATGAATGCGGAACCTGAACAAATGCTTATAGATGTAGCAATTCCCAACAAGTACTCTGTTCAAATGATAGAACAGCTATATAAGGGAATTGATGCGGCGGCAAATGACTATAACCTTACGGTTTCCGGTGGTGATACAACGGCTTCTCATCAACTTTTGGCGATTTCAGTAACATGTATCGGAAATACAAAAAAAGAGGATTTGATTTACAGAAATGGGGCAAAAGTAGATGATATCATATGCGTAACCGGTGAACTTGGAAGCGCCATTGCGGGTTTAAGAATTTTGCTAAGAGAAAAGAAATCATGGCAGGAAAATCCTGAACAACAATTTCAGCCTGATCTTAGCTCTTACGAACATGTAGTACAAAGGCAACTATTACCGAAAGCAAGAATAGACTTTTTTCGATCATTGATTAATTCGGATGTGAAACCACACTGTTTGATAGACCTGACTCAAGGCCTTGTTGCAGATCTCTCAGAAGTTCTGAAACAGTCAGGGGTAGGTGCGGAGATCTATTCACCTGCTGTACCAATTAGTTTGGAAGCGCGCAACGTGGCCGATGAAATGAACGAGGATGTAGATAAATATGCATTTTATGGTGGCGAAGATTATGAAATGCTATTTACACTTCCCGAACCGCTTGTAGAAAAATTTAAAGCTGATTTTGACGATTTTATCGTGATCGGTAAAATTACTGAAGCAGATAAACAGCTTACAGTTAACACCGGTGAAGAGCACAATTACCAAATTGATTTGTAATGCAGTGTATGAAAAGGGGTTATGGTTCGTTTTCAAATTGGAATGAATACAGGCTATTCAAAGCGAAGAGTCATGAATAATTTTGCAGAAAAAGAGTTATATTTAAGGCTCTTTTAGTTTTACCAAATCTGATTTAATGGCAAAGAAAAAAAATTTAAAAAAAGGATCTTCAGAAACCGATTCTAAGGACTCAAAAAAAGCTCCAAAATTTCCCAATTGGATATATATTGTTCTGTTTTTGGTTCTCATTGCTTTTAACTTCTACTTTCTGCCCGGAGAGAGTTCTGAACGGATAAAGTACAGTGAATTCTTAGAATATGTACAGGAAGGCTACGTTGATGAAATCCTTATTACAAATTCCACCAATATTCAGGGAGATTATTCTGAGAAAGCTTTCGAAGATGGAATAGCCGAGCGTCCTGCTCCTTCTGAAAATCGGTGGGACAGATCTGACTCAGGCACGGGGAAATTTACAACAACCATGCTTGAGGGGGACGATATTCGATCTACTTTAGACGAATATGAGGTGGTCTATGACGTACGGGTAGAAGAGAATTGGTTCAGTGGTATTTTAATCTGGCTTATTCCAATAGCGCTTATTATCGCTTTCTGGGTATTTATTTTTAAGCGAATGAATCCGGGCCAGCAAGTGCTGAATATTGGAAAAAACAAAGCGAACCTTTACGACAAGCAGACCGAAAGTAAAGTTTCGTTTAAAGATGTAGCCGGCCTTCAAGAAGCAAAAGCTGAAGTGGAAGAGGTAGTTGAATTTCTCAGTAACCCGAAAAAGTTTACTAAACTTGGCGGTACTCTGCCAAAAGGAGTACTGTTGGTGGGACCTCCCGGAACCGGTAAAACACTTTTAGCCAAAGCTACTGCTGGTGAAGCAGACGTACCATTCTTTTCACTGAGCGGGTCTGATTTTGTGGAGATGTTTGTTGGAGTGGGTGCAGCACGTGTTCGTGATCTGTTTAAGCAGGCGAAAGAGAAAGCTCCGTGTATTGTATTTATTGATGAGATTGATTCCATAGGCCGAACCCGCGGGCGCGGTATGCAGATGAGTTCAAACGATGAGCGTGAAAATACGCTGAACCAGCTGCTGAGTGAAATGGACGGATTTAACAGTGATAAGGGTGTTATTATCATGGCTGCAACAAACCGGCCTGATATTCTGGACTCGGCACTGCTGAGACCGGGACGTTTTGACAGACAGATTATGATTGATAAGCCCGATCTGAACGGAAGAATGCAAATTCTGGATGTTCACTCTCAAAAGTTGAAACTATCCGACCAAATTGATCTGAAAGTTTTGGCGTCTCAAACTCCAGGTTTTGCCGGTGCGGATCTTGCTAATCTTTGTAATGAAGCTGCTCTGATGGCTGCCCGAAGAGACAAGAAGCAGGTTGAAATGATCGACTTCCAGGATGCCATTGAACGTGTTGTAGCCGGCCTGGAGAAGAAAAATAAATTAATCAGCAAGGATGAGCGTAAAATTGTGGCCTATCACGAGGCGGGCCATGCCATAGTAGGCTGGTTTTTACAGCATACCGACCCTGTGTTAAAAGTCAGTATTGTGCCTCGCGGATTCGCTGCACTTGGTTATACGCTTCAAACTCCTCTCGAAGATCGTTTCTTGATGACTACGGAAGAGCTTGAAGATAAGATCTGCGCACTTCTTGGTGGTCGAGTAGCCGAAGAGTTGGTATTTGGTAAAATTTCGACCGGTGCTCAAAACGACCTTGAACGCATCACGAATATGGCTTTTGCAATGGTTGCTGAGTATGGGATGAGTGAAGAGCTTGGATATATATCGCTAAAAGATTCCAATAGTCCGAACGACAGCTATGGTTTCAATAAAAAATACTCTGAAAATACCGCCCAAAAGATTGATGACGCAATTCGGAATATCATACAGGTCAACTATCAGAGAACTGTAGATCTGCTCAACAAGCATAAAGATAAACTTGAGGAGATGGCAGAGACCCTTCTCGATAAAGAGGTGCTCAATCATATTGAACTTCGGGAAATGCTGGGTGACAGACCGAGCGGAAACTATCCGGAAGGCATCTTTGAGGTTAAAGAGAGTAAAAAAGCAGTCACCAATGGTTCTTCTTCATCTGATGAAAATTCAGAACAAGCTGAAGAGGCTGAAGTTGAGGAATCAGAACAGAATACCGAATCTTCCGAAAAAGACGAAAAGAAGAGTTCCTGAAGTTTAACGCTTGATTTTATGTAAGAGCTGCTCAATATTGGGTGGCTCTTTATGTTTAAAATATAGTTGCAAGGGAGTTTTCACTTCTTATCATTTTAATAACATAGCAGTAACGAGTTCATAATGTAGCATGAATAAGTTGTGACTGTTGAAACACAACAGTAACCAAAAACAACTTCTTTCAAACATTATGGACATTAAATTTTTACTAAAACCTTTTCTAATTGCCACTCTCGCAGCGGGAGTTTTCATTTCTTGCGGTGATGATGATAACCCTGTAGGCCCCGATCCCGATCCGGATCCTACTGAAGAACCACATCCGTATGCGGATGATATTGTTGATAACGGTGTAATATTATCTGAGCCTATTGAAGGTGACCGAACACTAAGTGCTGATTCAGTTTACTATTTGGACGGTTATGTTTTTGTTGAAAACGGAACATTGGAAATTGAACCCGGAACAGTAATCATGGCGTTTGAGGAACCTTCTTCAGTTGCTGAAGGAAACGAAACCTCATTGATTATTACCCGCGAAGCACAAATTGATGCTGAGGGTACTGCCGAGGATCCGATTATCTTTACTTCCGAGTTGGATGGTGAGCCTTTAGGGGAGTCAATAGTACTGAACCAGACTAATTCTAAACTCTGGGCCGGTTTAATTATGCTCGGTAAAGCTCCGATTGATTCTGAAGGAGCTAACGAGGTTCAGATTGAAGGTATCCCGGATGGTGAAGCCAGAGCCCTTTATGGCGGTGAT
>NZ_JAWLDW010000109.1:0-9111 GCF_041686455.1 Rhodohalobacter sp. | reverse complement strand
TAGTGCCATTTAATTTCAATGATCTCGTCCGATTCTGAAACGGTAAATGTACCCGGTTCCTCACTATTCTCGTTGATGTAGTCGGTGTCAGCCTCTGAAACCCGGATGTTTCGAATTTCTGTAAATCCCTGCTTAGGTAGTCGGTAATCTGCCCAACTGAAGGAGCCGTTGTAGTTGTAGGTTCTTCTCTCTTCGATGAGCACATTCCCATCCTCCTGGATCGTTGCGCGAATATTTACTTCCGGCATGGAGTAATCTTGTGCGAATACCGAGCTTATAGTTAACAGAAAGAAGAAGAGTGTTAATTGAATTGGTTTCATTGAAATAGGCGTGGTGAATTGTTTTTGTTCTTTTACTCAGACACTTCTACATCTATTAAGCGTATTTCAGGGAATTTTACTCCCCAACCTCTTGTGGTTTCTTCGCCGGTAATCAAAAAATCAGCGATGACTTCGACAGAATTTTCATTTTCAGGAAAATAAGACTCATAATCTTCATAAGAACCGGAAGCCCCGTATGTCGTGTCTGCAGTTTCCAGAAGCAATCCTGTTCCATCCACTGCCGGAGATCCGCCCCAGATAAGCGTGCCGGTTTGATCTGTAACGGTTTCGTTTTCGTATTGGCTGTCGGTGCTGCATCCCGTCAAAAAGAGTAAAACTGTTAGAAGTAAAAGCTGAATGAAATACCTCATATTGAAAATTTTTTGGAGTATTGTTTTCTATGAATTTACCGATTTGTTGATAACAATAAGAGTTATCGGACAAAAATGGAAACTGACTGTTAGATTCATATATTCTGCGGAGAATTTATGATCGCCATAACCCATGAGTGAGAAAACACCGACTTCTAAAAAGATTCCGGCAAGAATTCTTCCTGTAATTGTATTTGCACAGTTCGCAGGAACGTCTCTATGGTTTGCCGGAAACGCGGTGATTCCCGATCTGGTAGAACTTCTTCAGCTTACCGATGCAGCCGTTGGAAATGTCACGTCGGCTGTTCAGTTTGGATTTATTGGAGGCACACTTGTCTTTGCTTACTTGAGTCTGGCCGATCGTTACTCTCCGTCGCTGGTTTTTCTGATCTGCGCCGTAGCGGGTTCTGCTGTAAATGCGATGGCAATTTTCAGTACAGGCTATATTTTTCTGATACTTACCCGACTCTTTACAGGATTTTTTCTTGCCGGTATTTATCCCGTAGGAATGAAAATAGCATCCGATTGGCACCGTGAGGGTCTTGGACGTGCGCTTGGTTACCTGGTGGGAGCTCTTGTGTTGGGCACGGCACTGCCGCACTTGATTCGTGAACTCTCGGGTGATCTACCCTGGAAATTTATCCTGATTTCCACTTCGGCCATTGCAACGTTAGGCGGTGTACTGCTCTACATCACTGTTCCCGACGGCCCCTTTAGTGGTAAACGGGGAGTGTTCAAACCAAATACGATAGCACTGCTTTTTAAAGACCGAAATTTCAGGGCCTCGGCATTTGGCTACTTTGGGCACATGTGGGAACTCTACACGTTCTGGGCGTTTGTTCCGGTTATTTTAACACTCTATCAGTCAGACTACGGCGAATTGAGCCTGTCCGTATCACTGCTCTCCTTCTTGACCATTGGAATTGGAGCGTTGGGTTGCAGCATTGGAGGACTCATTGCCATTCGGAAAAGCAGTCAGTTTGTGACGAAGGTCTCACTCTACGTTTCCGGACTTTTTTGTCTGATGATCCCTTTTCTGTTTCATCTGAATGAACCGGTTTTTATTACTCTGCTATTGATCTGGGGAATTTTTGTGGTTTCTGATTCCCCTCAGTTTTCAACCCTGGTAGCCCGCTCTGCAGATAAAGATTATGTTGCTACCGGACTCACGATTGTAAACAGTATTGGCTTTGCAACAACGATTATCAGTATACAGCTTCTGAACATTTTGTGGGTTCAGTTTCACTCTCCGATTGTGTTTTTAGCCCTTCTGCCCGGTCCGGTTCTGGGGTTAATTGCTATCTATAGGTATAGAGGATCCGGCGAATAAGGTTTATTTTTTTAGTCAGATTCGAGAGTATCTTTCAATTTGGGGAGCCCACTATCCAAGTCTGAACCGATCAGCTTTTCCATGTCTCTTCCATGTTAAGTACTCCAATGAATGAACGGGTGAGTTGCTTAAACCAAGAGTGTAAAAATAGGATAAAGATGTTACCGAAGCCGCGGCTAGTACACCTTATTATAAGATCCCTGTTTAATCTTTTTGGAAATCTCGTGCCCCAGTCGCTCGATGGGGTAGGATCCTTCGTGCAGGCCGAGTGATTCAATTTTCCAGGGAAGATCTGCCAGGAGAGAGGAGTTTTTATTTTGTACGATGATATGACCGCCTGAAAAATCGATTATTTTGGCTCCATCAATACCGTCATTACCTCCACCTGATAAATAGACGGCAAGTACATTGCCCTGATAAGTGTTCTGCGTTGACTGAAGCAGTACATCTATCGATGGCCGGAATCCATGAATTTTAGGGCCGTGATGAAGAGTAATGACCTTTTTACCAATGATCGTTCTCGTAGATGCATGATATTTGCCCGGAGTGATATATACTGTTCCCGGTTTTAACTCAATGCCGTTGGTTGTCTCAACAACCTGAAGCCCGGAAATTTCGTTGAGCTGTTTAGCCAGTACGGATGTGTAAATATCTGGCATATGTTGAACAACTATTACAGGTACAGGGAGACTTTCAGGTAGGCTTGCCAGTAGCATATATAGCGACGGTACACCACCTAAACAGCCCGCAATTACTAAAAGTTTTATTCGGTTCTCTGCGTCTTTAAAAAAGTCGGTCGGTATAGTCGGAACAGGTTTTATTGCTTTATCAGAAAAGGATCCCCTAACTAAAAGATTCCGATTTAGTCTCGGTACAGCTTTTAGAACCGGAATTAAGCGGCCTTTAAAATGTTCATCAGGGAGTATTGTTCCGCTGAGAGTTGTTGTTTTAACAATATATTCAACGGCTCCCTTTTTAAGCGCAGATAACGCTGTAACAGCCCCAATTTCACTGTGAGTAGTCATAACCAGTACCGGAATGCGGGGATGATCTCTTCGAAGATGATATAAAAAGTCCATCTCTTTCGATTCTGGATTGTCGATTCCCAGCACTATAGCATTTGGACTGCTTTCAGATATCAAATGATCGATCTCTTTTACCTGATCGGTTGTGAAAGCACCGCTCAATATAAGGTCCTTATCATTATCAATAATGTCAGCTAAATTGTTGACAAGTGTTTGATTTGGATCGATAAGTAGAACGTTTACATTTTCCATGACTGAATGATTTTGGAGTAAAGTAAAATGTTCAAACCGCAAGGGTTTGATATTGAAACTTAAAGCGACTAAGTAAACTTGATATATAAGCCCTGCTTTAAAACACTTTTCACAATGGTAATTTAATTTAGATAATTAGGTATAAAAATCCCAATTGCGTATAAAATCAGTCTCAAATGGCCAATTATTGAAAGTGTAATCGAACATAAATAAATGCAGTCTACTCTTTGCATTGCAACAAAATGGGAGAGAATATAAGGTATTTAAAATTTATTTTGGATAAATAGGTATAAATATCATAATTTGATTTTTAAATAGAACAAATTAATGACAGATGATTGAAGATTTTGGTTATGTACTGCTCTTTCTGGTAACCGGTGCGCTATTTGTTGGAGTCGCTCTTTTTGTGTCAAAGTTGATCAGACCCGATCGTCCGAATGCGGAAAAACTAATGACCTACGAGTGTGGTGAAATTCCTTTTGGAAATGCCAGAGTCCAGTTTAACAACCGTTTTTACATCATCGGTTTGATGTTCCTGATCTTCGAAGTGGAAATTCTGCTACTCTTTCCCTGGGCAACTGTATTTAAAGATGTTGGCTGGCTGGCGTTCTGGGCAATGTTTATTTTCGTTTCTTTGATTTTTATCGGTTTTATATATGAATTGGGTAAGGGTCAGCTGAAGTGGGATATCCCGAAGCCGATTCGTGCTACCTATGTGGATGGAGTTGGTGTGATGGAAGAGTCGGAAGCTGAGACGTTAAAGAAGTCGGCTTGATGGAAAGGGTAACAAAGAGTTGAAGTAAAAATTAAAGCAACTGTTCGATTATGGGAATGCTTGATAAAAAATACCACGACAGTAACATTATTATCGTCAATCTGGAGAGTGCGCTGAACTGGGCTCGAAAAAATTCACTTTGGTACGAGCAGTTCGGACTGGCTTGTTGTGCGATTGAAATGATGGCGACAGCAGCATCAAAATATGATTTTGACCGGTTTGGTATTATACCGAGATCTTCACCAAGACAAGCCGATGTGATGATTGTTGCCGGTACGGTTACCATGAAAATGGCATCGAGGATAAAGCGTCTGTATGAACAGATGTCTGAACCGCGATATGTGATCAGTATGGGGTCCTGTTCCAACTGTGGAGGCCCATATTGGGAACACGGTTATCATGTGCTGAAGGGGGTAGACAAGGTAATTCCGGTAGATGTATATGTGCCCGGTTGTCCGCCGCGGCCGGAGGCACTTCTTGAGGGCTTTATGAAACTTCAGGAGAAAATTACAGGTGAGACAATCACCGAGAGTAAAGATGTCAAAGTAGAAGCTGAAAAAGTATCCTGATCATGAAAGAACAAGAAGAAATATTCGATTATCTAAAAGAACAGTTCGGAGAAGATACTGTTGAGTTTATGAAAGGGGATGTAGGTCGGCCCTGGTTTCAGTTTCCGGCAGTCAGAATCAAAGAAATCGCAAAGTTTTTGAGAGATACTGCTGAACTCCGTTTTAATACACTCATGTGTCTGAGCGGAGTTCATTACGCAAAAGAGGAAGAGTTGGGTGTTACATATCATGTGCACTCAACCACTCTTGGTCACTCTATGGCATTTAAAGTTAGAGTGCCGATCGATCAGCCGAATGTTCCATCAGTAGAATCGATCTGGAAAACGGCAGACTGGCACGAACGTGAAGCGATGGATATGGTGGGAGTGATGTTTGATGATCACCCGAACCTGAAGAGAATTTTAACGCCTGAAGATTGGGAGGGCTATCCGCTCAGAAAGGATTACGAACCGCAGGAGTTCTACCAGGGAATGCCAACCACTGCTTAAAGTGAAAATGAACTTACGATGATTGAAGAACAGATTTTAGAAACAGGTAAAGACACTCGTGAGATGACCATCAATATGGGGCCTCAGCATCCGTCTACTCACGGTGTACTCCGGCTTGAGCTCGTATTGGACGGTGAAATGGTTAAGCAGTGCCGGCCAAATATCGGCTATCTTCACCGATGCTTTGAGAAGTATGCTGAGTCGGTTGAGGATTACGCGAAAGTGATTCCATACACAGACCGGATGGACTATGTTTCTGCAATGAACCAGGAGCATGGCTATGTAATCGCTTTGGAGAGACTTCTGGAAGTGGAAGTGCCCGAGCGCGTGGAGTATATGAGGGTGATAGTGGCGGAGCTGCAGCGAATTGCCAGTCATCTGCTTGGAATCGGGACTTTTGGTCTGGACCTGGGAGCGTTTACTCCATTTCTATACTGTTTTACGGAACGGGAAAAGATACTGTCCATTTTCGAGAAAGCGACAGGAGCTCGCCTTCTTTATAACTATATGGCTGTTGGCGGTTTGATGAGGGATATTCCGAAAGACTTCAAATCGGACACCGCAGAATTTGTAAAAACATTCAGGCCAAAAATTAAGGAGCTGAATGACCTGCTCTCCTATAATAAAATTTTTATCGATAGAACGGCCCATATTGGAATTTTACCCAAAGAGGTTGCACTGAACTACGCAGCTTCCGGTCCGGTGCTTAGGGGTTCGGGAGTAGAGTGGGATCTCAGAAAAAATGATCCCTATTCCATTTACGATCGTTTTGATTTTGAGATTCCGGTCGGGAAAGGAGAAGTGGGTACTTTGGGCGATTGCTGGGATCGATACATCGTACGTGTTCGTGAAATGGAGCAGAGTCTGCGTATTATTGAACAGGCACTTGACGGCATGCCAGATGAAGGGGACGTCAAAGAGGGGATACCCAAACGTATTCGCCCCAAAGAGGGTGAAATCTATACGCGTACCGAAACTCCGCGCGGTGAACTCGGATACTACATCATCAGCGATAAAGGAGCGTCACCGTATCGTGTGAAAGCCCGCGCACCAAGTTTTGTGCACCTGAGCATGCTGCCGGCAATATCAAAAGGAGCGCTGATTGCAGATATGGTTGCCATTGTGGGAAGTATCGACATTGTACTTGGAGAGGTGGACAGGTAGGGTCCCTTTTTTTAAAGCTTAATAGGATATAAATATCTAAAAATCTAAATAGTTGAACGCTTCGGCAAAATCAATTGCACATGTTTGAAACGATTGGAAATATTATGGCTCCATTGACTGCAATTATCATACATGCAGCCATTCCGTTAACCATCATCCTGGTTTACGCGTTGGTGGCAATATGGGGTGAACGAAAAATTGCCGGTTTTATTCAGGATCGGTTGGGACCGATGCGGGTTGGCGGATTTCACGGGTGGGCACAATCCATTGCGGATCTCCTGAAGCTGATCCAGAAAGAAGATATCATCCCAACGGATGCAAGCCGGTTCCTATTCAAGTTTGCTCCTTTTATGATGTTCGCGGCCTCTTATGCGGCATTTGCGGTTATACCTTTCAGCAGTGATTATATCGGCAGCAATATTAACGTGGGGGTGTTTTATCTGCTCGCCGTAACCTCCATACTTACGCTGAGCGTAATTATGGCAGGATGGGCATCCAACAATAAATGGTCCCTTTTGGGTGGGATGAGAAGTGCCGCACAGATGGTTAGCTACGAAGTGCCAACCATTGCTACCGTACTTACCGTAATCGTTGTGGCAGGTTCACTGAACCTGATGACCGTAACCGAAATGCAATCGGGTAATGATATACTAGGGTTTTTGCCCAACTGGTTCATATTTCAAAATCCATTTTTGATTATTGCCTTTGGCATCTTCTTTATCTCCATTCTGGCTGAATCGCACCGGGTGCCTTTCGACCTTCCTGAATCCGAATCGGAACTGGTGGGCGGTTATCAAACAGAATATTCCGGTATGCGATGGGCCATGTTTATGCTTGCCGAGTATGCCGATATGCTTCTGCTCTCCTTACTTGGCGCAACACTCTTTTTTGGCGGATGGAACAGTCCGTTTGGAGAATTTATGGCAGGGCCGTTCTGGGGATTCTTCTGGTTCATGTTAAAAGGACTGCTGCTTGTATTTGTGATGATGTGGATCCGGTGGACACTGCCGCGGTACCGGGTGGATCAGCTTATGCATATCTGCTGGAGCATTTTGATCCCTCTATCATTCGTGAATTTGATACTGGTTGCACTGTGGGAAATGATTTTCTAAACCTGAGATTATAAAAACAATGGCAAACCAAATAAAAGAAGGCTGGCTGACATTTAAATCGATCTTTACGGGGATGGGCATCACGATGCGCCATCTGTTTCAGCCGTCGGTTACTCTTCAATATCCCGAGGAACGAGAAGAGTTGCCGCCGGGTGCACGAGCACAACTCTATGTGAATATTGATGACTGTATTGGCTGTAATCTTTGTGCAAGAGCTTGTCCTGTAAACTGTATCGATATCGAGACAGTGAAAGCCACCGATGATGTGGATCTGGGTAAAACGTCCACAGGAAATCCGAAGAGATTCTGGCTCACACGATTCAACATAGATATGGCCAAGTGTATGTATTGCGATCTCTGTGTGCATCCTTGTCCCACCGATTGTATCACCATGGTACCTGAATATGAGTACTCCGAGTTTGACCGAACCAATTTTGTCTACCATTTCAGTAATCTCTCTCCGGAGATGGTTGCCGAGGTTAAAGATAAAGCCGAAGAGGAGGCTGAGCGAAAGAAGCGGGAGAAGGAAGAGATGATGCGCAAGAAGGCTGAGGAGAAGAAAAAGAAAGAAGAGGAAGCCAAAAAGAAAGCGGCTGCAGAAGAGGCAGATAAAGATGATAAAACGGATGCAGATGATTCAACCAACAAGAACTCTGAAAATGATGATAAGGAGTAGGGGATCATGGAATTAACAGCAATACTTTTTTACCTCTTTTCACTGGTTACAATTGGATCAGCATCAGTAATGGTGTTCTCTAAAAATGTGGTTCATTCTGCTTTTGCGTTAATGTTTACCCTGATCGGTGTAGCTGCGCTTTATGCTCTTCTTTACGCTGATTTTCTAGCGGCCACACAACTTCTGGTCTATGTAGGCGGAATTCTGATCCTGATTCTGTTCGGGCTGATGCTCACCGGCCAGGGACATACGGTAAGTTTCAAATCCGTAACGGTGAATATGGTTCCGGCTACCGTACTCTCGATTGCCGCAGGCGTATTGCTGATCTATGCATTTGTAACAACGGGCTGGAATGTAATCGAACCCATCGAACGAGATGAAACCGTTTACGAGATGGGGATGATGCTGATGGGAAGCTATATCCTGCCATTTATAGTGATTGGTGTTCTGCTGCTAATTGCCATTATCGGTGCCATTCTGATGTCCACAAGAATATCAACAGAAAACACGAATTAGATATGGAATCATCATTTATACAGTGGCTGGCTGAACCTGCATTAACTCATTTTTTGATTGTCAGTGCCATACTGTTTGCTTTGGGTTTGATGGCCGTAATCTCAAAGCGGAATATCATCATGGTTCTAATGGGAGTGGAGCTGATTCTGAACTCAGCCAACATCAACTTCGTGGCTTTCAGCCGGTTTACGGAACTGTCGATGGAGGGTCAGATGATCGGAATGTTCATCATCATTATCGCTGCTGCGGAAGCTGCCGTTGCACTGGCCATTGTGCTTAATGTTTTTAACCGATTTAAGTCCATCAACCTGGATGATCTGAATATTCTGAAAGGATAGTCATCGCAAAACTGAGAATTTTCACGATATAGAACTTCAAATGTTTATACAATTATCATTACTCATACTGCTCCTGCCACTGTTGGGATTTATTGTATTGATCTTCTCAGGTAAACGACTGCCGAGACAAGGAGACTGGCTGGGAACCGGATTACTTTCAGTTACACTGATTCTC
>NZ_JAWLDW010000108.1:0-9152 GCF_041686455.1 Rhodohalobacter sp. | reverse complement strand
CTATTGTGGAAAATGGGAGATATCAGACTAACCAAACTCATCTGACTGTAGGTAGCCAAATGATGATACTGTCACCCTGAAAGGGTGGAAGGTCATTAGCCCTGGGTAAGCGAAGCGAAACCCAGGGAAATAGAGCGTAAATAAATAACCGCCGAACAGAGAGCTGGGTTTGAAGTATGGGTAAGAAATGAGGCGGTGTGAAGCAAAGTTGGTTGTTTAGATAAACCCGAGAGTGCTCAATGTAGAAAGGAAACAGATTTAAATTTAATCGAAATCGAATTCGTGTAATCGAAAAGATAGAGTTACCAACACTCGTCTGACGAAGATATTACGTAGATCTTAAACCTTAAACCGATTCGTCATTTAACACACCCCTCAATCCCCTCTCGAGAGGGGAAGATTAGTGAAACACATTATGTTTTTCGGCTGAAACTGGATTAGGAAAACTCGTCGGACGGACTCTAGCCGTCTGACGAGGGAAGGTTACGGTGTAGATGGTTTAATCTCTGTAATCAGAGCATCATACCCGGCTTCATGCATTTTCTTCTGAATTTTCTTCTGCATCTTATCGGAATCACATAACGTGATCATCGCGCCACCGCCACCGCCGCCGGTCAGTTTAGCACCCAATGCCCCGTTATTACGGGCAATTTCAATTAAACTTTCAACATCAGGATATGATACACCAAGAGTATTCAAATACCCGTGATTCATATTCATGATCATGCCAAGTTCATTCAGATCACGGTTCTCAATGGCTTCTTTGGAGGCAATAGCGAGCTCATCCATCTGTTTGAAAATCTTTTCGTACCACTGAGGATATTTTTCAGCATGTTCTTTTACTTGCTTAACCATTTTTGAAGTCATGCTTTCAACACCACTCAGTCCAATTACTATCGGGATCGGCTCTCTCAGGGATAAGGTCTCCATTTTTGGCGGAGTGCCCTTCTGAAACATGATCAGATTGCCGTATGTGGAAACCGTATTATCGATCCCGGATGCACCGCCGTGCACAATATTCTCCGATTCAAATGAGAGACGTCGCACATCATCATCGCCCAGTCCAAGTTCAAAATGTTTGTCTAATGCGCGTATAATGGCAACTGCTAAAGCTGCCGAACCACCCATACCCATTGCGCGTGGAACTTCGGGAAAAACTTCAATATTCATCGGTTTATCCCTGAGATCGAGATGATCCAGAATCATCTCCAGCGATTTATAGATCGAATACTTGTGATCGGCTCCAAATTCAATGGTCTGCTCCACACCCCATCTAGGAATGAGAAGTCGTACACCTTTATCATGATCCCAGACCTTTGCTTTCATTTTTAGGGTAATGGGAGCCGCCACAGCGTGTGTGCCGTGAACGACCGAGTGTTCGCCCGTCAAAATGATTTTACCGTATCCGTACGACATCTCACTGTCATCATCAGGAAGAGGAGTTTTTCCGGTGGCAGCCATCTTCTGTTCACCTTTCAGCTCTTCAATAATCTCTTTCGCTTTCCAGACTTTGATTTCACCACTCTCTACAAGTCGTTCCAATACTTTTTCAAAGAGTTCAGCCGGTGCACCTGCGGTACTGGCCACACTTCTTGCATGGAGTGTCATGTGCCCGCGCTGAATACCTTCAGTGCCAAGCGATCGCAATGCCGAAAAATTCTGAGCCAGACCAACAGCGCCCATCACTTCCGCTAATTCTGTGGCTGATTCAATCCCCAAAATCCGATGAGCAATTCCAACCGCTTTGTTCGATTTAAGCGATCCGCCTACAGTCCCGACTTTCAGAGGGATATCGATGGTACCTACCAGATCACCGTTCTCGTTTTTATACCAGTTTGTAAGGGAGGTGTACCTGCCGCTTCGGGCTGCATAAGCGTGTGCGGCGGCTTCAATAGCTCTCCAGTCGTTGCCTGTTGCAATTGCCAGCGGATCAATCCCGTTCATAATTCCTTTATTGTGGGTCGACGCCCGGTAGGAGTCAATAGCCGCAAATTCTGCTGCTCGGATGATTCCATCACGTACTTCTTTTCCAGAAGAGCTATTGAAATCGAGAAATTTAGTCGGAATGACGCATTGCGATCTGACCATCGCCCGATCGGTAAGATTTGAAAGGATTCGCAGATAAACTTTTGAACCGGATAATTTTTCAACTAAGGATGCAACACCTTCACACATACTATTGACTAGATTGGCGCCCATGGCATCACGCGTATCAACCAACAGGTGAACAACCACCATGCTTCCCGGATGCCTGTCCTGCTGATGAATCATCACTTCCAGGTCGATTGCACCGCCACCTCGCTTTACCATGTTGGGATGGAGGCTATTAGCAAGATTTATAATCTCCTGCTTTTCTTGAAGAATGGCGTGGCGAACTTTCATTGGATGACGAACATCCACAAGCTGAATTTGACCAATCAGAATTGGATCATCAGATTCAGATTCAAATCCACCGGCATTTCGAACAACTTTCGCTGCAGAGCTAACTGCTGCCAGGATTGAGGGTTCCTCAACCACCATAGGAACTACATACGGCTTGTTGTTGATCAAAAAATTGAGGCCAAGTCCCATCGGAAGTCCAAATACGCCGATTACATTTTCGATCATTTTATCGGCATCATTCTGGGTAAGCAGGTGCATCTGCTCGCGGAGGGCAACATAATCCTCCTGATTTAGAATCTCCTTTTCACGAAGAACATCAAGACGATTTTCTACACTATATTTATAAAACTTCGGGATTCGTGATTTGTCGTTATTGGTCATAGCGATTCAGACAAATATTAATGGTTGGAAAGGGGGAGATATTAAAAGCTAGCAGGTTTTATTCGATGTTCATTCTATGAACTACTTCTGTGCCTATCTGGTTCATTTTCAAATTCATCACATCAAACATGCTCTCACTGACTACATGACGAATTTGAGCCGCTATAGAAGAATCCTTACAGAAAGCAACTCCTATATCTCCGCCACCGGCACCGGAAGGTTTGTAGGTTCCGCCAGCACTCTTTACAATTCTGAAAATCTCTTGATGAACATCCGAGATGATATCCGTATCACTTTCTTGTCCAAGGAGATACTCTTGGTTCTTAAAATCTTCAACTATATTGAGGAAAGCATCTGTATCACTCTTGGCAAAAGCTTTGGAACCATCCTCGGAAAGCTCCATCATCCTCTTCATGATGGAATCATATTTAGCAGGTTGTTCATCCCGGAATTCATTCACGTTGTTTACAAAACTTCGGGTTGAAGCAGAAAATCCGGCCCAGATTGTGATCATATGTAAATCCTTAGGCCAGCTGTGTGATTTCACCTGTCCGTTTAACTTCTCAATCGATTCAGGCATTTTGTAACTCATTACACCGCCGGTTGCGCTGGCAGCGATATCTGTACCACTGCCTAACTTGCCTTGTGCATGCCGATGAGCCAGAAATGCTTCTTTATAGAGATCTTCTTGGTCAATGTGCTTATTCATATACTCCATCAGTGCAGAAAGGAGTGATACGGTTAAAGCGGCACTTGAGCCGAGTCCAAATTTGTGTCCGGTTGTTTTGTGATAAAATGGAGCGGTATCAATTTCAATAGAAGCTCCGGGAATTTTGCCATTGCGCTGAGTAACATACTTGAGCATAGAGAGAACAAACTGAAGCTGTTTTTCCGTCTTCTTACTCATAGGTGTTCGGAAATGAGCATCTCCATCCGAATCGAGGGTAAACTGAATTTCAGGGAGATTTAAGTTTCCGGTCCGAATCTGAAATGTACTGTTGTAAAGCGGTGATATTTTGACGACGCAGTGACGATTTATAGCCGTTACAAGTGCCGGTGCGTGTTCAAGAACGGCATATTCTCCCAACAGAATAAGTTTTCCGGGTGATTTTACGCAAAAAGAAGGTTCGTACATCCTGCTAGCTGTTCTTTACTTTTATTTGATTGTCTGTAACGATAGCGGCACCCGGTCCGGGTTTTGCTTCAATAATTTGTTTTACGCCTTTTACAGACAACATCGCCTGTTTAACCAGTTCTGAATTTCCCGGCTGACATAAAACCTTAACCTGTGGGCCGGCGTCCATAGTTATATAAGCCGCAGTGCCTTTGGTTCTCAGGTTCCAGATGGTATGAATCATTTCTGTGGTCGCACCATTCCAATAGAGTAGAGGAGGCCTTCCGGACATCGCCAGCCCATGCATTTTAAAACAGCTGTGCTCTGTGAGTTCGCCAACTTTTGCAAAGTTCTTCTTTTTTATGGCACGACGCATCTCGTCCAAATCAGCCTGCTGGCTCTCTACCCAGCCTGTATAAAACGGTGATGACTTAGCTGTCCGAACCATTCCTTCGGTAGACCCAGTCTCTTTCTTATCTGTCGATGTAACAGCGATTAAGAGTCTTAGATCCCAATAGGATTCATCCTCAAGCTGAATGGCAAAATCGTCTTGATCATCATCGATGGAGGTTCCGCACTTCATTTCAGCAAAACCGCCATAAACCGATCGCGCTGCCGACCCGGAACCTTGTCTGGCCAATATTGAAAGCTCCTCTTTGGTAAGATGTAAATTCATTGCCTCATTCACTGCCACGGCCAGTGCAGCAAATCCAGAAGCAGATGATGCGAGTCCTGCTCCGGTAGGAAAACTGTTTGAAGAGACAATTTTCGCTTTCGGACGATCCCCAGTTTGAACTGCAGTATCCAGAAATTGTGTAATTCTCTCAAGCGGTTTGCCGGCTACATTTCGGTGGTCCAGATGCAGAGTATCACTTTCCAGCGATTCATCAAATTGAAGGGTAGTTGTAGTTTTTAAAGCATCGAGAGTGAGTGAGATCGATCCAACAGCCGGCAGGTTCAATTCAACGGATCGCTTTCCCCAATATTTGATGAGGGCTATATTTGCATAAGCCTGAGCGGTGACCGGATTTTGAGTAAAATCTGCGATGATTTTTTTTCTTTTGCTGTTCACAAATGTTGATTCGTGATATCAAAATAGACCTCTTAAGATACGTGATTTTAATCAACATCGGTAGGTTGATTTTTCAACATTAACAGTTCATTCAATCGTTCAGCGTTAGAAGAGATTACAAAGATTTTTTTAAGAATCACTAAGTGAGAAAGTGATCCAGAAATATCTTCAACTACGACCTGTCAGGTTTTCAAAACCTGACAGGTCTGATGTAAAATAATAAAGGCCGTGATTTGCTTCTTATTAATTTCGAAGCTTAATAACGGGTTCTCTTACGATATAGATTATAGGTAAATTAGATACTTTGAGGAATTGTAGATAGATTGTTCTACTAACAAAAAACACAGTGTATATGGACAAAAAAGGAGAGGATAAAGCGCCTGAAATTCGTCATCGAGACCGGGCGGCATCCGGTGTTCCACGTTCAGGATGGGCAATTGGGGACCGATATTCGTGGCATGAAATCCAGCAACGGTTGCTTGCATCTGCGGACGAAGAAATTACCAGTCAACCTCGAGAGATGTTTTTCAGCAGTATGACTGCAGGTATAGCCATCACATTAACACTCATAGGCTATTCTGTTGGAACCAGCCATTTTCCCGATAATATATTTTTGAGTACACTACTGTACCCATTGGGGTTCATTTACATCATTCTGGGTCGTTTTCAACTTTATACAGAAAACACCCTTCCTCCCGTAGCTCTGATATTCGCACGACTGGCCAGCATTCCAATACTGTTTAAGGTATGGGGTGTTGTACTGGCCGGTAATCTTATCGGGGCAATTGCTGGAGGATACGTTTTGGCAAACACCGCTGTTCTATCGCCTGATGCTAAGGTGGCGGCTACCAATTTTGTTGTTCATGGACTCGAACTGGGTTGGTGGGGTGTATTTTTTAAAGCCATGTTTGCCGGCTGGTTGGTAGCCGGTGTGGTATGGCTCAATGTTGCTGCAAGAGATACAGTAACCAGAGTCCTGGTAGTCTACCTAGTATTTTTTATGATTGGCACAAGTAATTTGTTTCATGTGGTGACAGCCGCAGCGGAAGTCTCTTTCTATATTTTTCATACAGCTGAAGCCGATATTTCAACGCTTTTTATTCATTATTGGCTTCCTGTTTTACTGGGCAATACTTTTGGCGGCGTACTGATATTTACAAATATGGCCTATTTCCAATCTGAACAGAAAAATTTTCCTGAATATAAAAAACTTAGTATCCGCGACTGGCTTATTGGAATGAAAGGAGGGCGCCAGTTCGGTACACCCCGTCCGCAGCCAACAAAAGACAGTGATTGATACGAGAAGGTTGAAATCGATGATTCTCTAACGAAAGAGTAGTAAATCATTTTGGTACACATCAAAGCTTTCAGAAGACCTGTCAGGTTTTGAAAACCTGACAGGTTTGAGTATTACTCTTTTTCAAGTTTCATCACCTTCACTTTCCACTCTTTGGGTAGCGTCATCAGGTATTTCCATTTTAATGGGACGCCATTTTCAGCTTCCATCTGATAGTAGAGCGGTTTGGAATCGTGATCACTGATGAATGTAGAACTATCATCTGAAGGTCAGCAAATAACTTGTTAAGTTTTTTGCCGTTTTATGGGCATGAGTATTCTAACGTCCTGTTCTTTCTCTTTGGTCACGCTCATTTAATACATCTGATGAATAGATTTTGAGATTTAATGGCCATTGTTGTTTCTCTTCAGAAACTTCCTGCCAGTAATTTTTTCAGCGACAACGGTTTGAAAATGGATCGAAATCACCTGCGACCTTGCAATCAGCGCATCCGAACCTTTTGAATAAACATCGCGCGAGCTCATCACCTAAAATTCACTCATTATATATGCTGCCCGGTAATTTTTCTACAATGCATCAGTTGAATGTTCTAAAAGTTCTCTCAGATCGTGTTTAATGAGATGTTCTTCTATGTTCTAACCGTCAAATCGCCAGTAAGGATTGTCATCAGCAGAAACAAAAAGATGCAATTTTGGGTGTGATTACCTTCTCTTGATATAGAGCAAAGCTTCGTTAATAGCAATTCGGATAAGCCAAGTTGAAAAGGCCGATTTTCCGTTAAACGTATCAAGTTTTTCAAATTCTTTGATCTATCTGGTTTGTAACCTTTCCTGAACACTATTTTCATTATCAATACATTCTCTCTGTATTTAAAATAATCGCTGGTTATACCGCCTCATAATCACTTCGAACAGCTTATCTCTACCTTGTAAGATTTCTTCAACAATTTTTTGTGTGTTAAATGCTTGTAGTTCTGATGTTTAACATATGGATGTGCTTCCATAGTCCTACACTTACTGTCTGTTTAGCTGGAAATATGGAATTTTTACATAAACCCTTCAGTTAATTGGATGCACTAAACAATTACTCGTTACAAAAATCTTATTTGATGCTTCAGTGACGAAATTTAGTCTCTGCTCTGAATACGACCTGAGTGTTCTCTGTAATATTTTGTAACCAAACCCATTTGGAAGTTGTCAAATGGGTAGAAGTCAGAATTCTAACCCCACAACTAAATACCAATGAAGATTTATAGTAATATTATTTTAACCGTTATATCTATGTTATTGGCACTCTTTGTGTTCTCATGCACTGATGATGGTCCTACAAGTCCAATTGACGATCCTGATGATACAGAAGATCCTCAATTTGATTTCAGGCAAACCACCTACTCGCTGGATGCTGTATCAAACGATGGAGAAGTTCCCGGTGGCGTAACTGCCACTGCTACATTTCAGGAATTAAATGATAACCAGACACTTGTAGCTCTTGAGCTTGAAAACGGATCTACAGAATCCGGTCTTACCCACACCGCTCATATTCATGAAAATGATGCGGAAACCGGAGGAGATATCATATACTTTCTGGGTCCGATTGATGGATCAGAGGGTTCTCCCGGAAAAAGTGAATACGTTGTTGATGCAAGCTTTGATGAACTCATTGATTTTGACGGTTACATCAACATTCACGAAAATAATGCCAATCTAGGTGTTATTCTTGGACAGGGCGATATCGGTTCAAATACGGAAGCCGATGTTGTTGAAAGCGAACTTACACCAATAGAAAATCCACAGGTTAAGGAATACACACTTGATGCTAATCAGAGTAGTGGTCAGCTGCCTGACGGAGCCGAAGCTGTAGCCACATTTCAGGAATTAACGTCATCACAAACTTTGGTAAAACTAGAGCTTGTAAATGGGACAACTGAAACAGAGCTGAGTCACTCAGCACACATTCACTTCAACAATGCATTGGAAGGCGGTAACATTGCCTATTTCCTTGGACCGATAGATGGTCTCGCGGCTTCCGCCGGAACAAGCTATGCAGTAGTAGACGAAAGTTTTGATTTTCTGACTGATTTTGATGGATATATCAACATTCATGAAAGTCTTTCAAATCTTGGTAATATCGTATCTCAGGGCAATATTGGGGCCAATGAGGGATTAACTACTCTAAGAAGTGCATCCTTTACGCTCAGTGCAAATTCAAATGCAGGGTCAGTTCCAGAAGGAGTGAATGCAACAGCAACATTCTGGGAGCTAAATGATGAAGAAACAGTTGTTACACTTACCCTTGATGAATCAACCGGAGCGTCTGTAGCTCATAACTCTCATATTCACTTTAATTCGGCAGAAGATAGTGGTGATATTGCCTACTTCCTTACGCCCATAGACGGAACTGATCCCGATGCAACCAGCGCTCGCATCATTGAAGAATCCTTTGATACTCTGATAGAATTTGATGGCTACATCAATATTCATGAAAGCGTTGAAAATATCGGCACAATTGTATCTCAGGGCAATATTGGTTCTAATGCAGATGTGCAGATTGAACTAGGACTGGACGCCGTGGATAACCCTCAATCGACAACATATGATTTATCTGCTCTTTCTAACGATGGAGAGTTCTTCTCGAACGGAGTTCCCGGCACGGCTAAATTTACAGAAGTTACAAATAATCTCACCTTAGTAACCCTAAATCTGGATACAGATGGAGCAACCGGAACAGCTCAATCTCATCCAGCTCATATTCACGAAAATTCTGCCGAAGATGGTGGAGACATCGTTTGGTTTCTGGGAGCGATTGATGCCATGGATCCGGACTCCAGAAGTAGTATGCTGATTAATGAATCCTATAATGACTTGACCGATTTTAACGGATATATTAACGTACATGAAAGTCCGACA
>NZ_JAWLDW010000016.1:0-37207 GCF_041686455.1 Rhodohalobacter sp. | reverse complement strand
CCAATGGCTTCGTAAACATCATTTCGGCGTTCGGCAAACTCCTGCGGAGTAAAGTGCTCTGTAAAAAGAGGCCGTTCCTCTTTTTCGGTTGAGGTGTTCCAATTTTGTTGTGCAATTCCATCGGAAAAAGAACTGAAAATCATCATTCCAATGAGGAACGGTAATGTATATATGGAGGAAAGTACTTTTGATTTCATGAGTATGAACATTTTAGTTTAATGAGAACCTCTTGCACGATTCTACATAAAATTTCTCAGATTATGAATTGATTAGGCTTTCTAGAATTATTTTTAACAAAACAGACAATGGAATTCTCAAACGAGAACTGCAGAAAGGTTGTTAATGAATTTCATATGTTTAGATCAGAATTTTTAATCCAAGATAATTAAGAATGGAACAGGAGTTTTTTGAAGATCTGTTAACATCACACAAGGAGGCCTCAAAATGCCCGCCACCGGAGATGGTGATTCAATTTTTTGATGAGCTTCTCGGAGTGCTTTTTCCCGAATTTGCCAGTATACGTTTCTCAGATCTGGAAACTATTGAGCAACGTTTGGGTGAGTTAAGAACTAAACTCAGGCAGATTTTTGACCATAACAAAGAGTGTGTAAAAAGCGGGAAAAAAGATTTAGAGAATGATTTTTTTAATGCATTGCCGGGGATTCGTTCAAAATTATTACTTGACATCGACGCGATCTATCTTGGTGATCCTGCCGCGCAAACCAGGGGCGAAGTAATACGAACCTACCCAGGATTTTATGCGATTGCTGCACACCGAATTGCCCATCAGCTTCTGAAGCTTGGAGTGAATTTGATACCCAGAATCATTTCAGAACATGCTCACCGCCAAGCCGGAATCGATATTCACCCGGGAGCAGAAATTGGAGACTATTTTTGTATCGATCACGGCACCGGAATTGTAATCGGTGAAACGACGATTATCGGTTCAAAAGTAAAAATCTACCAAGGGGTGACACTGGGTGGACTGAGTGTGAAGAAGGAAGATGCAAAGAAAAAACGTCACCCTACTATAAAAGATAATGTGGTGCTCTATGCCGGGGCTACTATTTTGGGCGGTGAAACGGTGATCGGTGAGAACAGCATTATTGGCGGTAATGTGTGGCTGACCAAAAGTGTACCGGCAAACTCAAAAATTTACTACCAGGCGAAGATGACGAACACTGAAGGGAAAACGGATACGATAACGTTTAAGTGATAAAACCTGACAGCACCAACTGGGTCTGTCAGCGTGTGGATGGAAAAGCAATATTTGACTGAACATTTTTCGCCGGGATAAATCCCGCGCTCGTATATTAAACCCATGAATGGGTTTAGGGTGATCTTGATTTAAAAACCAATAGCAATTCCTACAAATTCTCCCCTATCAAGGGGAGATTGAGAGGGGTGTCCAGAACTGGGCTGTATAAACGAGCCGGTCATTCATGGCCGGATACAATCTGATAACCGCGATCTTGTATATAAATGTGTGAAGAAAAAGAATTGGACGCTTGCAGGAACCGACAGCCGTCGTTACGCTGCCAGGTCGGAATTTAATAAACCTGACAGCACCCACCGGATCTGTCAGCGTTTGGATGGAAAAGCAATATTTGACTGAACATTTTCGTGGGATGAATCCCACGCTCGTATATTGAACCCATTCATGGGTTCAGAATTGAATCAGATCAAAAAAAAGACAGCCCTTTTAGGGCTGAATATGCGAGCCGGTCATTGATGGCCGGGTATCATTTGTCAGCGTTGACAAAAAAATGATGGAAATAAAAGCAAGACACTGATTGGTTTGGCAAACGCTGTCAGGTCAAAGATTATCATTAAAAAACATTCTATCTATGAAACTCGAAGAACTGATTGGCAATACGCCATTGATTGAATTAGAGCAAATTCCTATGAATAAGAATGTAAAGATCTACTGTAAGCTTGAGGGACAGAACCCGGGTGGAAGCGTAAAAGACCGTGCGGCTCTGGGGATGATCAATGGAGCACTAGAGAGGGGTGAGATCAAGTCTGGAGATACTTTAGTGGAAGCTACAAGCGGAAACACTGGAATTGCCCTGGCCATGATTGCAGCAATGAAGGGGTTGGAAATTAAACTCCTGATGCCGGAGAATGCCACAGAGGAGCGCGTGAAGTCGATGAAGGCGTATGGCGCTGAGGTGATACTCACCCCGGCTGAAAAGACAATTGAGTACTCCCGTCAGCTTGCTGAAGAGATGGCCGAAGAGCATGGATTTTTTCAATTGAATCAGTTTGCCAATCCCGACAATTACCGTATGCACGAGAAGACAACCGGACCTGAAATCTGGCGTGACACAAACGGTAAAATCACTCATTTTGTATCGTCCATGGGAACTACCGGAACCATTATGGGGGTATCGCGATATCTAAAATCTCAGAATTCGGATGTACAGATTGTGGGGACTCAGCCTACAGAGGGATCATCTATCCCCGGAATTCGTCGATGGTCGCCCGAATATCTACCTAAAATTTTCGAAGCTGAGCGGGTAGATCAAACCGTGGATGTAAGCCAGGAGGAAGCCACCGAAATGGCTCGGCGTATGGCGAAAGAAGAGGGGATATTTGCCGGAATGAGTAGTGGCGGGGCATTGACTGCGGCACTAAAAATTGCAGATGAACTGGATGAGGGTGTGATTGTCTGCATTACCTGCGACAGGGGAGATCGGTACTTAAGTTCATCTCTATTTGAATAAAAACACAATCATCTGAAAGACCACTTTAAATCACCGAAAGTGAAGGATTTTTAAAACCTGATTTCAGTGACCACTTCGATGATATCATAGGCGTGGGTTTCGGCATCCAGATGATCCCAGGCACGGTTATAATCGAACATGATTTTTGAGCGATTTGAAAAAATGTAGCTTATTCCACTAACAAATCGCCGTGAGTGCCAGCGATCCAGATCCGTATTGATCAGTTCATCATAACGTAATGTGAGACTGACAGGTTGTTCAAACGGTTTGAACTCGTTAAACATACTCCACCCTTTCAGCCTCAAAGATTCATTGTTCAGATTGACGAGTTGCCCTGCACCGTCACCTTTTCCGGTAAATCCTTGCATAATGGAGGTCCATTTTTTCGATTCATACGAAAATGCGAGTCCTGCGTTTTCAAAGTCCGGGCTTTCGGGGATATTTCCTTTTCCGTAAGCGCCCAACACACTAGCCTGAAAACCGGGCATTTGGTCAGGTAGCGGCCTGAGGGAGAGGCGCCCTTCAAGCATTTTGTTGTTATTTTTTTCCAGTGCGGCATATCCTCCACCATTATATATCCCGATACTGAAACTGCCGTAGCGTCCGCCATCCGACGTTAATCCGGTTTGAGAATCTTCCGGGAGATTATCACCGAGTTGCCCCGCGTATGTAACCCCATAATCCGCAGAGCTGTAAATATTATTGTCATCCAAAAACATCGATCGCTGGCTGCGGTAATCGTTAATACTCTGCTCAAAATCGATCCACGGCCGGCTTACCACACCAAACTCGATGCTTGAATTTTTGATCAGCCGGGTATCATTCATATTTACGTGAACCAAGGCATATTTCAGGCGAAGTTCAATGTTCCCCTCACCGTCTCCGGCCTTGTCTACAGACACATCTTGTGTGAAGCGAACACCAACGCGCTCAGAAATATCCCGCCTAAATGTGATATAGCCTCGTTTCAGAAGAAATTCGCTGTTAACGTCACTCTCTTCGAAGGAGTGTTCGTAGGAAAAGAAGAATTGTCCGCTAAATCCAAAGTCGTTTAGGGAGGATTGTGCGTTTATTGAAAATGGCAGACACAAAAAAAGTGCTAAAGCTGCAATGTGCTTCATAACTGATTGCATGAGAATCAAATAACGGATTTTTTAACGGCTTATTTATTTTGCGACAGGTCAAAGATATAACCAAATTGTTTTATTAATGTTAAGCCAATGTTAACATCAAAAAAACAACAGACCCCAAAACCCTACTCATAACGGAGTGATTCAACCGGATCTACTTTTGCGGCTTTCAGTGCCGGGAATATTCCGGCAAGCAGACCAATGATGGCAAGTACACCTACTGTTATTATAACAGCCATTTCAGAAATTTGTGGTTTCCCGAGAAATTCCCCGGCTCCTGTGGTCATATCCAAAGCTAAAACTCCAAAAACGATGGCTGATGAGATAGCCAAGCCAATGCTACCTCCAAGGAACGAGATAAAAAGCGATTCAAAAATAAACTGGATGATGATATGTGTTTTACGTGCACCAACGGCTAGTTTGATTCCAATTTCTCTGGTCCTTTCTTTCACTACCACAAACATGATATTGGCTACGCCCACCCCGGCTATCATCAGTGTGAAAAACCCGACGGTAAAGAGAAAAATCTCCAAACCGGTTGCCACTTTTTGATTCATTTCCTCTTGTTCGATGAAGTCCCACATCGGGATAGCCTGTTCGTCGCTTGGATCAAACTTATACTTTGACGAGAGTAGTGAAGTAACTCCTGATTTAATTGATTCTTGAAGGCTGGGATCTTCAGGACGAACCAAAATAGATCCTACAGTTCGGTTTCCATACACGTTTCTGAAGGTTGTATGAGGTATAATAGCCCGATTGGCATCCGGCCCGTTACTCATAGATGTCTGCATTTTGGGTTTCATTATGCCAACTACGGTAAACGGCATGTTATCAAGTTTTACCTGTTTGCCAATTGGATTTTCATCCTTAAATAGTTGGGTGGCGATTTCATCTCCTAAAAAAAGAACCCGACGTTGTTCATCCACATCCCGTTCATTGATAAAACGTCCTCCGGCTGCCGGATACATGGTTCTCATAATTTCGAAATCGGGATTTACCCCTTCCATAAATGTATTTGTGATCTCCTCTCCATACTGCAGACGAGTACCCCACTGGCCATATTGTGGGCTTGAGTAAGCGATACCCGGCACTGCTTGGTTAATTAAATCGATATCATCTTCCGTAAACTGTATAGCTCTGCCAACTCCGAGCCCTTCGTAATTCATACTGGTTTGACCTCCATAGATTACGATAACTTGGTTACCGGCTCCCAGCAATCCTTCTGTCAAACTGTTGCCCAATCCCCGGCCAAATGCCAAAAGTAGTACTACAGAGAGAGTTCCCCAGGCGATGGCAAGAATCGTTAAAAACGATCGAAGTTTCTGTTTTCCTAAGTCGCTAAAAAATTCTCTGAAAAGTGCAATCCACATAATTTTATCTCCTTAAGCATTCAACGATATCCAGACGGGAAGCGCGCCAGGCCGGAAGCATTCCTGCAGCAAAACCTACAAACCCAAGCACGGCGAAGGCAATCAGGCCAACCTCAGGTGAAAAATAGGGAGCGCCTACAAACTCTTTGATCGGTATATTTTGGGTGGCTTCAACTAGCAGCCAGCCAATCCCGTACCCGGCTGCCGCACCCATCCCGATGATCATAAAGGTCTCTACAAAAAATTGACCCATGATATGATGCCGTTTAGCACCAACAGATCTTCGAATACCTATCTCTTTCATCCGTTCCTGAACCACCACAAACATGATATTGGCAACACCGATACCACCCACGGCAAGGGTAAAAAATCCGATCAGTCCAAGAAACCCGTTTATGCCTAAAAATATCACGTTGATAAACTCCCAAAATTCGTTGGTATCCCAGATTCCGAGTGCATCCCGGTCTGACGAATCAAAACGGTGTTTACGGCCCATTACTTCATACACCTGATCCTGAACCTGCTTTGCCAATGAAGGATCTTTGGGTACATACAGAATATTGTTAATTAGATCTGTGCCCATCATGGCTGAAAAGGTAGTGGCAGGGATGAACGATCGGTCCATATCCCGCTGTGAATAGGATGAATTCTGAATTTTATCCTGAAGTACGCCGATTACTGTAAATGGAGTGTCGCGAACAAAAACCTGTTTTCCAACCGGGTCTTCATCTTCAAAAAGGTTTTCAGCCAATTGATTACCCAGAAAAATCACCCGTCTTCGCTCTTCGATGTCGTGTTCATTAAGCCATCGGCCTCCGGGTTCTTCAAAAACGTTGCGCAGATCCTGATAAACCGGATAGACACCGCCAACCTGGGAGTTTCTGCGTCTGTCTCCATTCGAAATTTCAATTCCACTCATATATTCCGGAGTAGCAATATTGATGTCTGCAATCTGATCCTGAAGCAGTTGTGCATCCGACTCCCGGTAGCGAATGGGCCGACCGATACCATATCCTTCAAAAGCTTTGGTGGTCTGACCGGGAAACATAATAGCCAGCTGGTCTCCCATGCCCCGCATATTCAGTACGGTCTGGTCACGAAACCCCATGCCGAATGCAAGCAGCAGTATCAGCGTGGCGGTACCCCACATGATGCCGAAAATGGTAAGAAAACTTCTCAGACGCTGCTGATTCAGATTTCGAAAAAGTTCGGCGATATGGTTTAAAAGAGTCATGAGGGATAGTTATGGTGATTTATTTGATGTAGTGAAAGTTGGTTTTTTAGCCTATTCCTATCGAACAGTTAAAGTTTTTGTTGGTCGCTCCAGAACTTTTTCTCCTTCTTCCATACCATCAAGTACTGCAACTGTAATGGCATCACTTAAGCCAAGTTCGATCTCTTTCTCTTCCCGGCTACCGGGCTGGTCGCCGGGAACTTCTACAAATGATTTTCCATCCCGCATTACGACTACCCGCTCCGGAATCGTTATAATATTCTCTACGCGTTCAATGATGATGTCAGCATTAGCCGAATATCCGGCTCTCAGAACAGAACCCTGCGTATCGATGATTCGAATTTCGATTGGGAATACGGTGGCATTATCCTGCTGCTTCGCCTTCAAAGAGATTCGGGAAACTTCTCCAATAACCACCTGTCCGGGCAGCGCACCGATCTTGATTTCGGCAGTCATTCCCTCTTCCATTTTACCTACATCAATTTCGTCTACGGTTCCCTTAAAGAGAAGCTGCTCCATTCCTGCAATACTCATCAGGGCAGTTCCGGCCTGATAAGATGTGAGCGGAACAACCGGTTCACCTACATCCACCATTTTTTCGAGAATATAGCCGTCAATCGGAGCTCGGATTACAGACTCAATGAGTGTTTCACCCATCATAATCCGTCCGCTTTCCAACAGTTCCAGCCGTTCTGTATTGATCTGTTCCCGAACCTCTACATCATCAAACTGCTGAGCAATTCGATCGTATTCCTGTTGAGAGACTAAATTTCTGGCAAGAAGTGTTTCCATTCTTTCCAGCTCTTTGGATAGATTCTCTTTTTCTATTTCGGTTCGCTCCAGGCTACGCTTGGCTTCAGCGAGCTCCAAGGGTGTTGGATCGGGACGTACTTCAATTAACGGCTCACCTTCTCTTACAAAATCACCCGGTTCGGCATAGATTTGATTTACCACTCCGGAGATTTTCGATTTCACCTGAATTTCATTGTCCGGCTCAATAGTACCCACGGCCAGGGCTTTTTCAACAACGCTTCCAATTTCTGCAATAACGTGCGGTTCCTCTTCAATCTCATTACCTGACGATTGTCCGTTCAAATAGAAAAATGACCCTCCGCCAAAAATGATGACTATTGCGAGTGCAATCCAAATTCGTTTTTTTGTTTTTCTTTTTGCCATAATACTGCGCCAAATTGTTTTCGATTTACTCCGCTCTACGAATTCAGCCGATCAAAAGTTACTGTTCGTTCAGATTTTATTTATTCAATTACGCAGTTTGCAGGCCTTAAAGACATGTAAAATCAATCGGTAATGTAAAATCAAATTCTTCTAAAATTATTTGATTTCAGACTTTTGGATTTAGATCACTATCAATTATGAACGATTTTTTCGCTATTATTTTTCTATCAATGAATAAAGACAAACCAAAAAAAAAGACGACGATGAAAAGAACGGGAAAAGCAGTTTGGAAAGGTTCAGGAATGGAAGGATCAGGGACGCTAACTACACAAAGCGGTGCTTTTGATGAGCAGCCCTATTCTGTAAAATTGAGATTTGAAAACGAAGACGGGAAAAAGGGCACGAATCCCGAAGAGATGATTGCAACAGCTCATGCAGGGTGTTTTGCAATGGCATTGAGTGTAGAACTTGGAAAGGCAGGTTTTACAGCAGATGAAATTAATGTGGACGCAAAACTATCTTTGGATCAGAAAGATGAGGGTTGGGCAATCACTAAGATCGACCTGATACTGAATGCCAAAGTTCCGGAAATATCTGAAGATAAATTCGCTGAAATAGCGAACGGTGCCAAAGAAGGCTGTCCTGTTTCCAAAGTATTGGCCTGCGAGATCACACTCGATTATACGCTGAATGGGTAAGAAACATGTATCCCGGACAGCTTGTCCGGGATTTAATTTATGAATCATTTTATTCCGGTCGGCACCTTCGGCATATATTAACGGTGCTTGACTGGGTTTTAAGAAAAGCTTCCAGCAAATTCCAAGTCAGGCTTTAATGTGCTTTCCTAAAGTCTTTCTGAAAATTTAGGTTTACAGTAATTGTATGTCCAGTCGCGCCAATTTTTCACCAAATTTATTTTTACCGGGTTATTGAGAGTATATTGGATGGTATTATTTAGTTCGTTGGTATTTCGGATCAACCGATCATAACTCTCTTCATGCCAAAAAGAACCTGTTCTGTTTAACTCTATATTAGCCATTAATCCGGTATAGGATTTTAGACCTTGCAGAATTTTTGTCACCGGAAAAGCCTCCTCAATCTTCTGATCTTCTTGAATCGAATAAAGTTCTCTGAAGACCACGTGTACATGATTACTCATAATACAAAAGGCATATAAATCATATTCTTTATTGTCACGATAATGAAGAGCTTTTTTACGATGTCAGCAATATTTTTGTTGCTCAACCACACTGGCCCTGTGCTTTGCCCGTCTAAAAGAGACTCATATTTTTTAAAAAGTGAAGCTTCAAACTGATGGGTTTTTGATCGATAATCGGTCTTGTGAGAAAAGTTCTTTTTGAAAGTATTTCTTGATTTTTTCAGTTGTTGTATCACGTTTTTTGGAAGAGAACCCGCCAAACGGAATGTTACAAAATATTCAGCCCCCGATTCTTGCCAATGCGGAAGATTTCTTTTGTAAAAAGGCATGACTATCTAATTTGATTCTCTCTTTAGTACCTAGCTAAATATTAGTCTGTTAATTATTAAAAGCAACGGGTAAAAAGTATCCTGGTCGGCCAGACCGGGGTATAGTGACCGAGATAACCGGTCAGGCTGACCGGTGTACTAATAAAAAGCCTCATTCGGAGTAATCCGAACGAGGCTTTCTTTTTGTGAGAGGTCACCTCACGGATCATCTGCGGCTGAGATCTTCCATAAGCGGCTCATTTCCGTTCAATACATCCTGTTTCGAGATTCGGATTTTTGTTCGATCAGGCAAGCTCTCATTTCGTCCGCGCCAGTCAATGGTTATCAAAAGCATATCATCATTTTTCAATGTGCGCAGCGTGCTGCCATAATCCTGAATTGTTTCCAGGATGGCGGTTTTAATCTTCTCAACATCGCCTGAAAGATCAGCACTGTTTTGTTGGTTCATCTGAATTTCGATTTCACTTCGAACCTCCTCACCACGTTGCCGGATCTCTTCACTTCTCTGCCGAACTTCTTCCATCTGTTTTCTGAACTCTTCAGAGTCGAACCTGAGAGAGTCCATATTAAATTCAAACGATGCACTATCCGGCATACGAAATGCAAATGTGTTTGATCTTATGCTGTCATTCGATAGGTCTCCGAGATCAATATTTATATCAACATCATCAAAATTGAGTGAATCAATTTCGCGTGCCATTTCAAACAGCCCGGAAAAGTTAAAGGATGACTGTCCGGAAATTGTCATGTAATATTGCACACCCAGTCCCGGTAGATATTCGTAAGATGGAACTCGATTAACCCGAAGCTGTTCGGTTTCGGTACTGTTGAGGGATGTTTCCAGAACGGATGCAAAAATATTCAAATCCCGGATATCTGAATATTCTTTGAGATCTTGCTTCTCGACCCGATCAAGAAGCTGACGATCAGAAAGTGTGCCTTCGCGATGTTTTTTTAAGTCTTCAGATTTTACCACAAAACTCAATTTAGGAATGTCGTGAGTATACTCCTGGAGACCGGTGATGACTGCGATGGTGGCATTAGAAGTTCTCTTCAGTCCGTAAGAGATTCTCAGTACTTCATCTTCCGGTAAACTCTGTATCGTTGAAGCGTACTGAGTGATATACTCCATTACTTTCTCTTCAATTGCTTCACTTGTTGAATGGCTCTCTATGGTTTCACTTTCGTCGCTGTTATTATTACGCTCTATGCGCACAGATCCGGAAACGCTGATGGATCTGGATGATAAATTTTCACCCACGCTCAAATGAACACCGTAACCCGGCTGATACTCAGAAGAGACATGCCCGTTACGCGCAAATAAGAATGGAATCGGTGGCTGTGGGACTTCTGTAAATATTTCACCCAAAATACTTTCCGCAATCCTCATTTCTCGTTCTAAAGCTTCATCCTGAGCCTGAACTGAAATAAAAGAGAGTAACAGGTATATAAGTGTATATACAATAAATTTAAAAATTTTCATGACATTAGATTTTATTTTCGTTATTCGTTACTCAGCGCGTAGATAATTCCGTTTAATGCCCGGTTGGTCTGATCAATCTGATTGGCGGTCGACTCTTCGAGCTGCAGCAGTCCTTCTGTGAAAAGCATCAGATCCCTGTTCCGGCGCTCTTCATAATAATCGGCCAATGCGGTCAGCGACTCGTTAAACTGAGCGTTTTGATCTTGCTGTATCTGCTCCATCATCGAGTTCATCATGAGTGAGTTTTCCGTCCTGATCTGTGCAATAATTTCATTTAATTCTTCCTCAGAAATTCCTTCCTGTTCAACATCAACCGATGGGTTTCCAAAAGCCAGATAATAACCCTGCTCTGTCTCACCAAACTGAACCGAGCTGAAAAGCCCGATAAATATTGAAATCAGTACTAATGCCGCAGCCGTTAAAATCACATAGTTAATCCGGCGAGGTCTTTTCGGTGTTTCTCTTTTTTCTGATTCATCGAGGTAGTGAAAGCCGTTCTCTTCAGGCTCTTCAGGAGAATAATTTCCAATGACAGACTGAGTAGCTTTCAGTTCATTCAGTTTATTCCGGAGCTCTTCACTGTTTTGAATCTTTTGTTCAAATTCTTTCCTTTCATCAGAATTCATCTCATCAAAGAGATAGTCCATCAGTTTTTGTTGTGATTTTTCGTCAATCATAATTCAGATAGTCGGTTTCAATATTCCATTGTTTTAAAATTGAACCGAGCAGGTCCAATCCTTTATACATTCTTGTTTTGGCCGTACCCTCGGGAATTTGGAGAGTATCACCAATTTCAATGAAGGTCATCTCTTCAAACTGTTTTAAGATGACAACGGCGCGCACTTGTTCCGGCAGCCGATTCAATGCTTGATGAATCAGACTGTTCAACTCTTTTGATTCAATTTCAGTGACCGGCGTTAATTCCGAGAGTTTTAACTCTTTCGGAATAAGACTCAATGATTCGGACTTTCTTCTGCCGGCACGTTTCAATTCATCCAGGCAGAGATTATTGGCAATCCGGTAGATCCAGGATTTGAATGAGCCGACCTCCTTGAGCGACCGAATGTTTTGATACACTTTTATCAGGGTTTTTTGAGCGATTTCGGATGCATCATCTCTGTTTCCAAAATAGCTGTAGGCAAACCTGTAAATCGCGGGATACCAATGTTCAGCAATAATCTGAAAAGACTCGTCATGCCCGTTCTGAACAAACTCTGCTAAATATGATTCATGCTGCTTTTCCAAATTCCCGAATCCGGTTTCAGTTGCTGTTTAGTGTAAAGACGAGGCAAAGTCACAAATAGTTTTAGAGGTGTCGAGAATTTTAATAACTATAGAAAGTCTCCCCTAAAAAGGGGAGATTTAGAGGGGTGTGTGATCATTTTTTGGACTTGTAATAAAAACACCCTAAGAGTACAATTTAACCACCCCTGAATGCCTACCTTGAAAAGGAGGAGAAGGATTGACTGCCAAATTCAACGATTTAAAAATCACATCTACTTCCGCAGCAACATATTCATAAAGCTCTCCCGAACTTCTTCACTGGCGTCCCGGAAATAGAGAAACGGCAGGTGATTCTCTGTTTGAGTTGTATCGGTTTTTACACCCCAAAGCGGTATAAGCTCCGTTGGCAGCATTGAGTATCGGGCATCTCCAATGACTTCAGGCTGGTCGGGGTGACGTATCAGGAAATTTTCGGATAGATTTTTGAATCGCAGAAGATCCTTATACATAATGGTACCTTCAAATCCGGAAAACTCCTCTTCAATTATTATGCGCGGGGCATATTCTCCCTCGTAAATATCAATTCCGGAAATCAGGCCGGTGCGAACGGCATCTGTATAGATTTTGTCATCTGAGATATAGTTTACCCTCCAAAGTAGTTGATTGGCAATTGTCGGTTTTACCACCATTTTTTCGATGGTATGTCCACGACTATCAGCAAGGGATTTTGCCGCCGATTCCGCTCTCTGATGTTGAATCCATCCAAATAACAGAAAAAAGCTAAGCCAGCCCCCTGCGATCCAAACGTACTTTTTTTCTTTTTTTTGAAAGGCGAATCCAATAAACAAAATTAAACCGAAAGTGACGATCGGGTCAATTACAGAGATTAAGTTCCAGGCGAAGTGTGTATCAAGAAAAGGCCAGAAAAGCTGAGTTCCGTAACTGGTAAAGGTATCGAGGAGTCCGGCCGTGGCATAACCTAAAATGGAATAAAAATAGAGCTCTTTAAAACTGAGATACTTCCTTAATAACCACCACAGCAGAACAGAGGCAATCAGCGCTCCAACGGGAATAAAAATGAAGGAGTGACTAAATTGTCTGTGAATTTCGATATTGAATAGCGGATCGGACGGGATGTGAATATAGTAGTCCAGATCGGCAATCATGGCTGATATAGCACCGGTAAATGCGGCGGGTCTCAGTTTGTCCTTGTCAGCACCGGATTGAGCAGCTGTTGCCCCAACCAAGCCTTGTGTGAGTGGATCCATCTACAAAACCTCCCGAAAAGGTATTTCGAGTTGCTCACCGATAACTCCGCCTTCCGTCAGATTTAGAGATGATACGGATATTCCCAGTAACCGAACTTCACGCGCGCCGGTTTCTGTCTCTTTAAGTAACATCTTAGCTATTTTTGTGATCTCATTCGGATCATTTGTAAAGTGGTGCAATGTGCTGCTTCGGGTTACGGTTTCAAAATTTTTATAGCGGGCCTTTAGAGTAATTGTTTTACCGGTAGCATCGAGCTTCTTCATAGACTCTGCTATTTTCACGGATAACTCATCCAGGAAATTCTCAATCCATTCTAGATCGGAAATATCTTCAGAAAACGTGCGCTCTTTCCCGATCGACTTACGAATTCGATTGGGTTTCACCTGCCTGTTATCTATACCTCGTGCAATTCGATAGTAGTGGTGTCCCGATTTCCCAAACTGTTTTACCAAGTCGATTTCATCCCAGGTTTTCAGGTCAGATCCGGTTTTGATGCCCAGAGTCAACATCTTTTTTTGCGTTGCCTTACCCACTCCATAAAAATCGCCGATCGGCAGTTTTTCGATAAACTCCTCGGCCTCTTCAGGAGTGATGACGCTCAAACCATCCGGTTTATCAAGGTCGGAAGCTATTTTTGCCAAAAATTTATTTGAGGCGACACCGGCTGAGGCTGTAAGCCCGGTTTCCTGTTTCACCCTCTTTTTGATTTCACGCGCGATAAGTGTTGCGGAAGGATTTTGTTTTAAGTTTTCGGTTACGTCAAGGTAAGCTTCATCCAGGGAGAGAGGCTCAACGAGGTCAGTGTAATCGAAAAAGATCTCCCGTATTTGATGGGATACCTCTTTATAAACGTCAAATCTTGGTTTTACAAAGATGGCACTCGGGCACAGTTTAATGGCTCTTGAGGCGGGCATTGCTGAGTGAATTCCAAACTTACGGGCTTCATAACTTGCTGCAGCAACCACTCCCCGCCCCTGTGGTGATCCACCGACAACTAATGGCTTATTTTTGTATTCAGGATGATCTCTCTGTTCGACAGATGCATAAAACGCGTCCATGTCCACATGGATAATTTTACGGACGGGAGGGTCATTTTTTGAGTTGAAACTTTTATGCATCCGGTATGGGTAAAAAAAATAGAATTTGTTACCTTATGTGCCACTGAAAGGTAATACAAATATAAGTATTGATAGAATGGAAGAGTTAAACGGTGTAACAATCTATTGGTTAATTTCGATTGGACTTCTCGTCGGATATGTAATGGACCTGATTATGATTAGGCAGGGAATTGGAATGGTCGGTAATTTAGTTGGTGGTGTACTCGGAGCCGTAATTGTTGGGGTTGCATTGATCTCAATAGGAATATTTGCTCCCTTGGTTTATGCGGGTATCGGTTCAATTGCCTTTCTGTTCTTGGTCAATGTGTTCAGTTTCCACCCTGAAGACAATATTGAAGCAAAAGCTTAAATAAAATTGTACACAAGTTAATTGCAACTACCTAAAACTTCAGGCCTGGTAGCTTGGTTACTGCCGGCGCCTGAACAGTCTCTCCTTTTCAAGAAGTTTATTTCAACTTTATCGGAACAGTACGAAACCCTCTCTTTTGTTCCACACGTCACTCTCTCATCTGTTCCGGATATATCGTCAGAAAAAATCACTGAAATGACGGATCAGCTATCAAAACAGCTCAATCAGTTACAGGTTAATTTGGGTGATGTAGAATGCAGGCCTCATCCATATCGAAAAGTCATTTTACCAGTTGATGACAAATTAATGCTTAGTGCTTTTTGCAGTAAAGTGAATCAAGCGCTTGGTGGAGAATTTTGTAAGGAGGGTGATTTCCATTTATCTCTTCTCTATGGAAATCAAAATTGTGAAGAAATTGATTTGAGAAAGATTCGGAGAGATCTGCCGAAAGTAAAAAAATTGCACATACAAAAAATAGCTGTCGTAGATCTTAACTTTACACCGGACAAATGGAAGATTATATTTGAGCGGAGTCTATAAATCAATATCTCTCTTTAATTTGGAAGAGTAGATCTTATTTGCGACAATTCAGACAGGTTAATAAATAACTACCATAACAAGATTAATTATCAATAATGAGTGGATATAAATTTTACGAACAGGTAAATAAAGCTTTCGACAGAGCTGCTGCACACACTAAGATAGAGAAAGGTTTGCTTGACCAGTTGAAAGCGTGTAATGATATTCTTCATATCCAGTTTCCGGTTGAGATGGATGATGGTTCAATCAGGGTTATAGATGGATATCGTGTGGAGCACAGCCATCATAAAATGCCTACTAAAGGAGGTATTCGTTACAGCACGATGGTAAACGAAGATGAAACGATGGCGCTGGCTGCATTGATGACCTACAAATGTGCAGTTGTGGACGTGCCATTTGGTGGTGCAAAAGGAGGTATTAAAATCGACCCTAAAAAGTTTTCGGTTACGGAGCTTGAAAGAATAACCCGGCGTTATACATTTGAACTCTATAAGAAAAATTTTATTGGTGCCGGTAACGATGTTCCGGCTCCTGATATGGGATCCGGTGAACGAGAGATGGGTTGGATTTTTGATACATTCCGTCAGTTAAGTAATGATATAAATGCAGAAGGATGCGTAACCGGAAAACCTGTAGGTCAGGGTGGAATTCGAGGGCGTAAAGAGGCAACCGGACGAGGCGTCTATTTTGGCATAAAAGAAGCTTGTAGTAATGCAGAAGACATGAAAGAGCTTGGGCTCTCAAAAGGGATTGCCGATAAAACGTTTATCCTGCAAGGTTTAGGTAATGTGGGTTATCATACTGCAATGTACATGATTGAAGCCGGTGCAAAAATGATTGGTGTAGCTGAGTATGATGCTTCCATTTATGATGAAAAGGGAATCGACCTTAAAGACCTTATGCAGTACAAAAATGAGAATAACGGTGGAATTTCAGGTTACGATAAAGCAACACAACTAAATTCGAATACTGCGGTACTGGAAAAAGAGTGCGATATTCTGATTCCTGCTGCACTCGAAAATCAGATTACCGAATCTAATGCGCCAAATATAAAAGCAAAAATTATAGGTGAGGCTGCAAACGGTCCAACAACTGATGTAGCTCATGAGGTCATTAAAAGTCGCGGTGCACTGATCATTCCCGATAATTATCTGAATGCCGGCGGTGTAACGGTGTCGTATTTTGAATGGCTGAAAAATATTCAGCACGTTCGATTTGGCCGTATGGGAAAGCGATTTGAAGAAAACAGCTATAAGAAAATTCTCTCCGTAATTGAAACCATTTCGGACAGAAAGTTTACAGAAGATGAATTGGCTGTACTTGCCCAGGGTGGCGGTGAACGTGAATTGGTTGATTCAGGCCTGGAAGAGACAATGGTAAATGCCTATAATGAAATCAACGAACTTCGAAAGTATCACGGTGTTGATTTAAGGACGGCTGCATTTATCAGCGCCATTAACAAGGTTGGCTTTATGTATAAAGGGATGGGAATTTTTCCTTGATCAAGAAAATAAACCCGGCACTTTTCACAGTGTCGGGTTTTTTAATTTTAGACAGTCGTTTTCTGTCATTAACCAAAACATCATCTTTCCATTGCTACGTAAGTCTTAAAATAATGTTACACGATAAGAGAAGATTTCTTTTAAAACTCTGTTTTTAATCTCCCCAGTCATGATTTCTTTCTACGTCATCATGTTTATTTTGCCGGTATTAATTATTGCCGGAACTATTTTTTTAGCGACTCGAAAGTCTAAAAAACATGGATGAAACACAGCTAATCTCCGTTTCATTAGATTCGAGTGCAGTTATCGCTTTTATAGCCTATCTGATCCTCATTATCGGCATTGGTATTTACGCGTCCAGATTTTCCTCCCGCGGAATTTCAGAATATTTTATTGGCGGACGTAAAATGAATCGTTTTGTAGTTGCTCTTTCGGCTGTTGTATCCGGTAGAAGTGCATGGCTGCTTCTGGGTGTGACGGGTATGGCCTACGCTCAGGGGCCATCAGCAGTTTGGGCCGTGCTCGGGTATATCATCGTTGAAATATTTCTCTTCCTCTATTACGGCAGAAGACTTAGAAATTTTACCGAGAACCGGAACTGTATAACGATACCTGATTTCTTTGCGGAGCGATTTAGCGATCATGATGGAAAACTCAGAATTACGATTGTAGTCATATTCCTGGTATTTATGATCGGGTATATCTCCTCTCAATTTGTAGCCGGAGGAAAAGCGTTTGCCTCCGGATTCGGACTCGGAACAGATACAGGTATTTTATTAACAGCGGGAATTGTCCTTGTATATACAATAATTGGTGGTTTTTTGGCGGTCAGTCTTACGGATATGTTTCAGGCAATCTTTATGATGCTAGCGCTTGTGATTTTACCTGCAGTTGCAATTATGAACTTTGGAGGACTCCAGGAACTGTTGAACTCGCTGACATTAATGGATATCATGTATGTGGATCCATTCGCGGTGTCTGTTGGAGCTGCCATTGGATTCTTGGGTATTGGGCTTGGGTCACCCGGTAATCCGCACATTTTAGCAAGATACATGTCTATTGATGATCCTAAGCAGTTTAAGTATGTAGCCGTGGTGGGAACAACGTGGAATGTATTGATGGCTTGGGGAGCGGTTTTTGTAGGACTTGCAGGCCGGGCATATTTTCCTGATGTAGAAATGCTGCCGGGAGCTGATACCGAGAATCTTTTCCCAATGCTTGCTCAGCTTCATCTGCATCCTATTCTATTTGGAGTTGTTTTGGCCTCAATATTTGCTGCTATTATGTCTACAGCAGATTCACAATTGCTGGTTGCTGCCTCCAGCGTGGTCAGGGATATCTATGAAAAGATCTTCAAAAGGGGTGTTGAAGTATCCCAAAACAAGCTGGTTTTATACAGCAGAGTTGTTGTGTTCTTTATCGTAATTTTGTCACTGATATTTGGATTTTATGCGGAAGATCTGGTCTTTTGGCTCGTTCTGTTTGCCTGGGCGGGACTTGGAGCTTCAATCGGGCCTACCTCCATTTTAGCTCTCTACTGGAAAGGAACAACCCGTGCCGGGATATTTGCCGGATTAATAACCGGTACGTTGGTTACCATTGGTTGGTACCTCATTCCGGAACTCAAGGGTGTGATGTACGAACTGATCCCCGGTTTTTTTGCGTCTTTACTTGCAACATGGTTGGTTAGCCTGTATACCGAACCTGCTCCTGATAGTAAAAAAGCATTTGCAGATATGTTCGACGAATAAAAAAAGGTGATCAAAGCAGGGTTTGATCACCTTCAAATTTATTTCAAATATTTATTTGTTAGGAAAATAGTTTTTTGAAAAATCCCACAAGTCCTTTTTCCTCTTTTTTCTTACCGGTTCTTCCACCTTCAAGCTGATCAAAAGTAGGTCGGGGTAAGCCATGATGCTTCCCACTCTCTTTTTGCCTGCTGTTAGATTTTTTGCTCTTTCCGCGCTTATTATTTCGCGACTTAGATTGTTTGCCGCTTTTCTTTTTCCCTTTTTTGCCGGAGGAAACTTTATCCTTCACACTTTTGGGCAGTGGTACTTCCTCGGGGGCATATCCAAACGATTTACAAATAGTCTGAATGTCTTCTCTGTCTTGTTTTGAAACAAGCGAGAGAATTCGGGTTGCTTTACCGTCTCCAACAAGTTCAGCACGCAGCTTATATTCGTTTACATCCTCGGGTACATCATAATTAATCACCTGTGTTGCATGCTCTAAAGGAAGGTCTTTGGCGGTCATATCACCAATAATTAAATGTTGTACATCATTGGTGGTAAAACGATTGAATCGTTCATCAAATGTTTCCTTGTTCAACTGCTGGTGAACACTCACCGCTCTTCGATTGCTCTTCCTTAAAATCTTATAGAGACGATCGGCAGTTCTTCTGGAGGCAGTGAAAATAACAACCGTATCCGATTTATTATTATCCAGATGAGCCATTAATGTAGAGATCTTGGATCTGGGCGGTACATTGATGTAATATTGAGTAAGGTCTTTGGTAATTTCGGGCTCTTTCTTTTTTTCAGGAGCTTTTTTAGCAAGAGTGACCAACTCAGGTTCTGTGAGAAGCTTATTTTCTGCATCACGCAGTTCTTTACTGTCTTTGGCAGCCGTAAAAATTCGCTGACACTTACCAATGATACGAGTAGATATATTGTCGATGGCATCCCAGTTTTCAACTTTTTCTGCCTGATCAACAATAAGTTGCTGTACTTCTCTGAATATTATTTTACCCTCTTCCAGTAAATTACTGAACTCCTCCGGTGTGGCAACTACCACCACAGGACCTGCAGAAAGAGCATTGAGTTTCTTTTTAGGGTCTCCATCAGATGTAATGCACGCACTCTCAATGGATGCATGATAACCTATAGCCCAAATCCATTCATCCAGAAATTTGGCACGTTCACTGTCGGGGGCTAAAATGATCCCCTTGGTGCCTTGGCGACGATCCGACTTGGCAATATCATTCAACAGGTTGATCAGGTAGCCAACTTCGGGCCTGTCATCTGTTGTGGTGTTAATTACTAAGTCGGAGCCTTCCTGAACTGCTTTAAAAATTTTCTTTTGTAGTGTTGAGGGGCTTTCAATCTTAACATCTTTCAACCCCTTCAAAATATCGGAACTTAGTCGAAACTGATTAAACGACAACTTTTTATCCTCACTTATTTAGTCAAAATTTCAATTCAAAAAATACCGGAACCTTCTTTCCGGCTTATGGCTCAGCCCTGAATAGTACAGGCAGCCATTTACTTTAATTACTATAAAACACGGTTAAGTAGATTTCATTCAACGTAAGCAGAATCATCAAGCCTAAAAGTCCGGCAGCTCCAGCTTCCGGCCCGAAATTTCCTCCGGTAAAAGCTTCGGGTCCGGTAGTTTCTGCAACCATCAGCATATGTTCAAATTGGCTGCCGCTTACCGGTAATCCAAAAACCGCGCCCTGAAAATAATTCCAGGAGAGATGCATTCCAAGAGGAATAGCTAAACTCTTCGTTATAATATAAGGATATGCGAACACCATTCCAGCAATAGATATGTTTAAAGTTGATACCCAGGTGGCATTTGGATTTCCAAGATGCGTTAAACCAAAGAAGAGAGAAGATAAAACTACGGCTGCGAGTACAGCCAGTGATTTTCCGGTTTTCTTAAAATGAAGTCCTTCTTGAATGTTGCGAATCAAGTAACCTCTAAAGTAAGTTTCTTCCCAAAAGCTTACAGCAGTCATGAAAATAAGTGTGACAGTCAAGCCTAAATAAAAGCCTTCTGAAGGGTTTTTAAACTGTTCAAAAGTGATATCAACCCACCCCATGACAATGTGAATTAATACAATTACTCCCATTGCTAATGCTGCCAGTACGTTTCCTGCTAAAAAATCTTTCAGCCAGCCCGAACTAAATCTAATGCCATACTCAGAAATTGGACGTCGGTCTATTTTTCGGGAACCGAGCCAAAGAATCCCGATCATAACTACTGCAAGCAATATGGTAAACCCATAACCTCTGAATCCCCAAAATCCTATTACAGCAATAGAGACGATCAAAATGGAGGTAACGATGAAAATTCTCCAAAAAGAACGCAGCCGGTTTTCGTAATAGCTAAAAAAGAGGATTTTCACGATTGAACGCTTATTATATATTCATCTGTTTTATAATAATAGAATCTGATAAGCAAACAATACAAAATTTTAAAGTGTAATTATGGCTAAGCGAGTCGCATTTTTTGCAGGTAAGGAGTCCGTTGAAACTTATTTTAATCTGGAATCGGATAGGGATAATATATATGAACCGCATTATAATTTATCTGCAGGTCATCATATTCCCATAGTGCGGAAGAGTGATGCTGAAAATTCGATAAGCAGGGTTCGATGGGGGGATGAAGAAACACATGAAACTGCAGTTGCTTTTAAAAAGGCAACTGATCTGCTTCAAAAAAAAGAGTTCATGAGCTGTGCCGTGCCACTAAGCGGTTTTTATATCTGGAAAGACGACAAGGAGAAAGGAAGCCCGTTTTTTGTACGTATGATAAATGGGCCACTGATGGTGGCTGCGGGTATTTATAACAAAAAAGAAGATTTCTTTAAGCTTATCACAATGCCCTCAAATGTTCTGATAAACCCAATGTCTGAAACGATGCCAGTTTTACTGGATAGAGAACTGTCTTTTAAATGGCTTGAGGCAGAAGAAAAGGATGAAACAGCCGAAATCATTGAAAAAGCAAAGAAGCTGTTTTTGTTAACTGACCTGTCTGTTCTTCGTGTTAGTGAGAAAGTTAACGACCCTTCAAATAACGATGAAAAACTAATTCAGCCAATTCCCAAATAGCGTTCGTGCTCTGTTTCTCTGCAATATTAGTTGTGTAATTCGTTACTACAAATACCTTTTTAATGAGGTGAAATAGTTTTATCTTAATCATTCTATAAATCAAAGAAATTTTTACACAGTATGTTATACGGAATTATTGTTTCAGTCATTACACTGATTAGTTTTCTATTAATCATCGTTATTCTGCTCCAGCCGGGACAGAAAGAAGGTTTGTCCGGTGGTTTGGCAGCCGGCATGGCCGGTGGCGCATCAATGGGTGCGCGCAGAACAGCAGATTTGCTTTCAAAAACAACCTCTATTTTAGCAGCTCTGTTTCTGTCACTGAGTGTTTTAGCAAACTTTGCGATCGATCGTGGCGATAGCGGCCAGAGCACTATTCAACAATCTGCAATGGAAAATGTTGATCCATCAGAATTTTCCGCTCCTTCGCAGACGGAATCCGCAGTTCCTCAGCAGGAAGACCTGGATATTGAAGAATAAACCCTTCTAATTTTCGGATAATTTTTAGCCGTGATTTGGTTTCACCAAGTCACGGCTTTTTTATTGCGCTATTCTTACTGAAAAAGCATCTCTTTAAAATAGAAGGAGTCTGCTTTGGGATACCTCAGATCTTTGGTGAGCATAAAAAAACCCGAATCTTATGATTCGGGTTTTAGATAAAGGATGTGATTTTTGAAGAATCTTAAACAGATTCAATAATGGAATTCAAGGTTTCACTGGGCCTCATACGGTCAAAAACCATTTCCCGATTTGGCCAATAGTAACCTTCAATGTCTTCCGGTTGACCCTGGGCATCAATTAACTCGTGATTGATTTGAGCCTCATTCTCTTCCAGCTGCCCAGCAACAGATTTAAAATGCTCTGCCAAATCCTTGTCTTTTGTCTGTTCAGCCAAAGCACGAGCCCAATACATGGCGAGATAAAAATGGCTGCCACGATTGTCATGTTCGTTTACTTTTCTGGATGGAGACTTATCATTTTGCAAATAGGTTGTATTTGCTTCATTTAATGCTTCAGAAAGTATCAGAGCCCGGTCATTATCAAATGTTTTTGATAAATGTTCCAGGGATACTGCGAGAGCCAGAAATTCACCCAGAGAGTCCCATCTCAGGTGTCCTTCATCCAAAAACTGCTGAATATGCTTTGGAGCTGAGCCACCGGCTCCGGTTTCAAAAAGTCCGCCGCCGTTCATCAATGGAACAATAGAGAGCATTTTTGCACTGGTCCCGACCTCAAGAATTGGAAATAGGTCTGTAAGGTAATCGCGAAGAACGTTTCCGGTAACGGAGATTGTGTCTTTTCCGTCTTTCGTTCTTTTCAGCGTGTATCGCATTGCCTTAACGGGCGACATGATCTGAATATTCAAGCCGTCTGTATCGAACTCAGGCAAATACTGGTTTACTTTTTTGATCAGCTCTGTGTCGTGAGCACGATCTTCATCAAGCCAGAAGATGGCCGGATCGCCGGTTTCACGTGCTCTCCGTACTGCAAGGCCAACCCAGTCTTTAATGGGGTCGTCTTTGGTTTGGCACATTCTCCAGATATCGCCTTTCTCAACGTTATGCTCTATCAGTGTGTCACCTTTTTTATTTACTACGCGTACACTCCCCTTACCGGAAATTTCGAAAGTTTTGTCATGCGATCCATACTCTTCGGCTTTCTTAGCCATCAGTCCCACATTGGGTACGCTTCCCATAGTGGTTGGGTCAAAAGCACCGTGCTCTTTACAGAAATCGATGATTTCCTGATAAATTCCTGCATAGCTGCTTTCAGGAATGACGGCTTTTGTATCCTGTGTCTCATCGTTTTTGTTCCACATCTGCCCTGATGTACGGATCATGGCCGGCATGGAGGCATCGATAATGACATCGCTCGGTACATGCAGATTGGTTATTCCCTTGTGTGAATTAACCATCGCCAAGTCCGGTCCATTTTCGTAACATTTCTGAATATCAGCTTCAATCTCAGCCTGTTTCTCATCAGGCAGTTCTTTGATTTTTGCTTCCAAATCGCCAAATCCGTTATTGGGATCAACACCAAGTTCGTCCAGGGTTTCACCGTGCTTTTCAAAAACATCTTTGAAGTATACTCTCACGGCATGGCCAAAAATGATAGGATCTGAAACCTTCATCATGGTTGCTTTCATATGAAGTGAGAAAAGGACGCCTTTTTCCTTGGCATCCTGAACCTGATTTTCTAAAAACTCCAGCAGTTCTTTTTTACTTAAAGCTGCTGCATCAATGACTTCTCCGGGTAAAAGCGAGAGACCATCCTTTAAAACGGTTACGTCTCCGTTTTCATCCACAAACTCAATTTTCACTTCATCTTCGCTATCCAGTGTCAGAGATTTTTCGGAGTGAGCAAAGTCATTGTCATTCATTGCGGAAACATGGGTTTTAGAGTCTTTACTCCATTCCCCCATCGAGTGCGGATTATTTTTGGCATACTCTTTTACAGGTTTGGGAGCTCTTCTGTCTGAATTACCCTCTCGCAAAACCGGATTTACAGCGCTACCTTTTACCGTATTATAGCGTTCCTGAATTTTCTTTTCTTTGTCGTTTTTAGGCTCTTCAGGATAATCAGGGAGGTTGTACCCTTTATTTTGCAACTCTTTAATTGCGCCAACGAGTTGAGGAACAGAAGCACTGATGTTTGGAAGTTTGATGATATTAGCTTCCGGCTTTTTAGCCAAGTTGCCAAGTTCATCTAAATCATCCGATACTTTTTGATCCTCATTTAAGTAATCCGGGAAATTTGCCAGAATTCTACCTGCAAGTGAGATGTCTTTGGTTTCCACGTTTACTCCGGCAGCTTTTGTAAAAGCTTCAACAATTGGCAGGAAAGAGTGGGTTGCAAGGTAGGGGCCCTCGTCAGTGATTGTATAAAAGATTTTAGCTTTATCAGTACTCATGTTTACAATACTTTTTCGGTTAGTTATTTATTTTTTAACTCTGCATGATTTACCGGGTGTCTTAAAAAACTTCAAAGCAGACACCGATGCTACTCTTCTTCGAGCAGATTTTTCACATACTCATTTTCAGGATCCATCTTCAATGCCTGCTGATAGTATGTATTTGCTTTTTCGTCGTGGCCACCTTTTTTCATCAGGTCGCCCATTAATATCCAGTTTTCCACGTCTCGGGGATCTTTACGAATTCTATCCAAAAGATAAGGAATAGCTTCATTCCCTTTCCCTGCCATAACCATGTAGAGTACCATGTTTCTGTGAGCGGTGGGCAGGTTATCCAGTTTTATAGCACGCTCAAAATCTTCCCGTGCATTTTCAGCATCGTCATCGTTTAGATAAGAGTATCCTCTCAGATTGTAGAGTCTTCCATCTTCATCATCTCTTTCAATGGCATCGGTTAAAGATTTAATGCTCGATTCCCATTGATTGAGTTTCTGCATTACCTCTCCTTCAAGAGTGTATCCTTCCGGTGCATCCGGGTTCATCCTTTGTAGTTGTCTTGCGGTATCGAGGCTCTTATCAAGATCTCTTTCGTGTAAAAGCTCGTATCCTTGTTTATGCTTTTCTTCGAAACTCATGAATTATCAGTCTTTTTCTCTTTTTCGGTTATATCTTCAAATTCCGCATCTTCGATTTGATCTAAATTGGGCCGTTTTTTTCGCTTGGATGGCCCCTGTCGAAATTGATCAAAAGGAGATTGTGATTTTCTTTTCTGTTTTGATTTCGGCCCTGTAATTAGTCTATAAACCAAATAGATAAAAAGGGCTATTAGTAACCAACGGATCATTAATTAGCCAGGTATAATATGAATATGTGTATTGCTTCGAATGGGTTGATTGTAAATCTGTTCTTTAATATACGACAAGTGACTTGGATTATTAACAAAATCGATTTCTGATGCGTTAATAATCATCAAAGGTGCTTTGTTGTAGTGATAAAAAAATTGATTGTACGCATCACTCAGTTCCTGCAGATAGTCGGGGGTTATATGTTTTTCATAATCTCTTCCACGCTGCTCAATGTTACTCATCAACCGATCTACATTACTTTGCAGATATAGAACAAGATCCGGCTTAGCAGAAATCCCTGTCATTATATTGTAAATGTTGTCATACAAATTCATTTCATCCTCGCCAAGATTCAGCCGAGCAAAAATGCGGTCTTTTTCAAACATGTAGTCAGACACGATACCGCCGTCAAAGAGGTCGCGACTGAGCATTCGCTGCTGCTGTTTGAAACGGCTGGCCAGGAATGAAAGCTGAGTCTGAAATGCGTAACGTTCTCGATTTTCGTAAAAATGAGGAAGAAAAGGATTCTCTTCAAACTCTTCCAATACTAAACGGGCATTACTGCTTTCGGCAATTAGTTTTGCCAATGACGTTTTTCCGGCTCCTATAACGCCTTCAATAGCGATAAAGTCAAATTGATTGGGCATTGTTCTTTGCTAAATCCTTATGGTATTTACCAGCTAATATCTGTTTTTTCAATCTCCATGCGCGGTGCATTTTCTACCATCTGCTGAATAGGAGTTCCGGTTGAGATGTCTACCCAATCCGGGTCAATTTCCAGCATAGGCTTAAGCACAAAAAGGCGCTTTCGATATTCCGGGTGTGGAATAATAAGGGTATCCTTATCAATCACCAAGTTTCCGTAGCGAATGATATCCAGGTCCAGAACTCTGGGCCCCCACCGTTCTGTTTGAGTTCGGCCCGCCTCTTTTTCAAATGTTTTTAGCTGATCTAAAAGATCTTGAGGAGATAAGCCGGTGGTGATTTTTGCGGCCCCATTGTAAAATGTGTATTTGGCAGGCCCTACAGGTTCCGACTCCCAGATGGATGATTTAACAATTGGCTTGAGAGATAATGAGTTCAAAAACTCTGCAGCTGATTTGAAACTTTTCAGACGATCTCCCAGATTGGCCCCAATTGCAACAATTACCGTTTCCATGTCATGGTTATTTGAGCATACTCTGCCGGGGAGTCAACCGGCGGGCTTAGCTTTCTTACGGTTACAATAAGCTCCTGAACGGTCTCAGCTTTTTTGAAAAGTTCTTCTCCGATTTGATAGCAAAGTGTTTCAATTAGTTTTTTGGAGGGACCGTAAATAATTTCTGCAGCAGTCTTTTCTGCCAGGGCATAGTCGAAGGTTTTGTCCAGCTCCTCATTTTTGATAGAGTCTTTAAAAAATCCTTTCGCGGTTACATCCACTTCAAACTGATTTCCTTCGATTCTTTCTATTTCGGCATGCCCGTGCTTACCATGGAACTGAATGGATTTAATAGCGATGACATCCGGTGCGTCCTGAGAGTTTTGCATGAAACTGGTTCGAAATAGAAAATCAGGTGAGCATTATCTTGTGCATTTTAGTATCAAAGGCTGGCTACTTCAATTCTCTGTTCCAGTTCGTTGAGGATACGCTTGTGCTTCGGGCTTGTAGAGAGCCTCTCCTCCACTGTAGAGATAGCGTGGATCACCGTTGAATGGTCACGTCCGCCGAACTGTAACCCGATCGTTTTAAGGCTCGATTTCGTGTATTTCTTGGAGAGGAACATGGCGATTTGCCGTGCTTCTACAATTTCTTGCTTTCGGGTTTTCTCACGCACCTTATTTGTATCAATTCCAAAATGCTCACACACATAATTTTGAATGGATTCTATGGAGATCTGAGTGTGTGAGCTTTTTACCATATCCTTCAGCACATTTTTAGCCAAAGTAAGGTCAATTTCATCTACATTTTTGAGTGAAGCTGTGGCCAGCAATTTAATGATGGCTCCTTCCAGGTCGCGAACATTGGACTTGAAATTGTGAGCGATAAACTCAAGAATATTTGGGTCAAGCGTGATACCATTGTCGTTGGCTTTTCGCTCTAGTATGGCAAAACGGGTTTCATATTCGGGAATTTGCAGATCTGCACTTAAACCCCAGCTGAAACGGGAAATCAGGCGGTCTTCGATATCGGGAATATCTTTGGGTGCGCGGTCGCTGCTTAAAATAATCTGTTTTCCATCCTGATGGAGAGCGTTGAAAATGTGGAAGAACTCCTCCTGTGTTTTTTCCTTTCCGCTGAAGAACTGAATGTCGTCTACAATAAGTACGTCAATGTTTCTGTAATAGGTGGTGAATTCACTTGCCCGGTTGTTTCGGATAGCCTGAACAAACTCATTGGTAAAAGTTTCTGAGGAGACATACATCACGGCAAACTCATCCCCGAAGTCCCGCTTTATCTTGTTGCCAATACTTTGAATAAGGTGTGTCTTACCCAGTCCGGTTCCGCCATATACAAATAGCGGATTAAATGAATTTTTTCCGGGATTTTCAGCAATAGCCATAGCTGCAGATCGTGCCAGCCGGTTGCAGTCTCCCTCAATATATCGTTCAAAAACGTAGTTGCTGTTTAGATTCGACTCAATATTTGCCTTTTTAATCCCCGGAATGACGAATGGATTTTCAATTTTACCGGGGTGGTAGTCAGAAAAAGTATTGACCTGCTGTGAATTGTTTGGAGGACTTGGGCGCTGCGGCAATCTCACGGATCGATTGTCTTCCATCCGATCAGATTTCTCTACCAATACTGAATATTCCAGCTTTCCTTTATCGCCTAAAATTTTCGCGATAGTAGAACGAAGCATATTATAGTAGTGCTCTTCCAGCCATTCGTACCAAAATTGACTGGGAACCTGAATTGTAAGAGTATCATTTTCGAGCTTGACAGGTTTGATCGGTTCAAACCAAGATTTATACTTCTGATAACTGATATTATCCTGAATAATCTCTAAACATTCACTCCATGCACTTTCAGCGGTAAGTGTATTCAATGTAAACAACCTCCTGGGGACTTGTGGTATTAAAATATTGAGCAGTTATCCACACGGGTCAAATGGACTTCTGTAATAACTGAACAGAAAATGTGAATTTATTACTCTGAAATCAAAAAAATTTTACACGGTTCTCCCAAAGTTATCCACATTTTTATAAATACCGTAAACTATTGGTGTGCAACGTATAAATGTTTATTTAAAAAAACTACCAAATTCCGCTTGACACTGCTTAACAATTCCCTAACGCAAATTTAGTCTGAAGGAAACTTTAAATTTTCGGCAATAAAAACTTTTCCACAAGTTATCCACATTGTGTGCGATATATAAGTGCTTACCGGTGGAAATTGTGTAAAAGAAGCAAAAAAGCAATTGATGCAGCGCTATTTAGCGGGATTTTGGGCAATAACAAACCGATCATTCTCATCATAGTCTTGAATGAGTTCTGCGTCATGATAAAATGAGATGGCAGCCTCTTTTATTTTCGTGGCGAATTTGTCATTGCACTCCAGGAAAAGCTTGGCTTCGCAGAGCGATGCGAATTCACAGATTTTACGATAAAGTGAGATAGGGTCATCATGGAAAAGCGCAAGGTTAGGTTCAAAGTTTAGAACCTGTGGATCCATCTCACTTTTTTCGGTGGGGGTAATATATGGGGGATTGGAGATAATGATATCCCAATCCTGATTCATAATATTTTTATTCTTAGCTAACGTATTCATGTCAGCTTCAAGGAAGGTTACTTCTACTTCGTTGAGCTCAGCGTTGTGGGAAGATATTTTTAGAGCTTCAGGTGAAATATCAACTCCGGTGCATTTCCAATTGGGACGAGCTTTTTTAATGGCAATTGGAATGCATCCACTGCCGGTTCCTATATCCAGAACATTCAGGTGGTCGGAGTTGGAATGTTGATTGAGTACTAGTTCTGCCAGCTGTTCTGTTTCTGTTCTTGGAATAAGTACATTTTTGTCTATGTGTATTGTACAATTCAGAAAATCAGTAGATCCGGTCAGATGCTGCAGAGGTTCGTGTAAACTTCTTCTCTTTACCAGGGGACGCAGCTGATCTAGTTCGGTGGTGGAGAGCGGACGGTCGAACTTCAGATAGAGATCCAGTCGATTAATATTAAGTACATCAGCTAAAAGCCATTCGATACTGAGCCTGGGATTTTGAACACTCTTTTCTTCAAAAAAATCCGTGGCCCATTCAAGCATGGACAGAACTGTCCAGACTTTTTCGGAATTACTGCTCATCTAAAATTAATCTTCCTCTTCTTCTTCGGAAGCGGGAGATGCAACTTCTTCTTGCAGTGAAAGTCCAAATCGTTTCGAAAAGTCCATAATAAAATCAATTACATCAGACTCGATGCTTCTTTCTTCCGAGAGAGAGCTGCCGCGAAATCCCATTCTCCCGCCTGATTTTTTGAGTTCAATGCGTGTATGATCGTCGTTGCACTCAAGAATGGCGGTTAATGTAATTGTTGCGTTAATCTGTTTTTCATACTGCTCGTAAACGGCAACAAAAATTTCGTCGTTGTTTGCTGATGATTTATAATTGTATAGAAACTTCGGTTCTAAAGCTTCAAACAGCTTAGATGGAATTCTTCGAAGTGTCTTGTTTGGCCCGTATGCCAAATATTTTGTGACTGTGCTCATAATCACCTAAATGATTGAATTGAAGTATGAAAAGAGAAATTTCTGCCTGAATAAAAGCCTAAATACAACAATAATCAAATGCCGTTTTACAAAAGAAGCATCTTTCAATAAAATTATTGACCTTATTCTATTGTTAGATGCAATGGATTTGACGATTAATGCGTTAGAGAACTAAGTTATTCAGAACTACTCAGGTATATGAAAAAATCAATACAACTTCTACAAACAGGCTTACTTGCTCTACTAATCTCATTTTTTTTCTCAAGTGATTTAAAAGCTCAAATTGAGGAACCCGACGTAATTAAAACTCAACGAGACGCTGTGACGCTTAGTGATGAGTATGAATCAGGGTTCGGAATAAATATTAACATGAACAATTTTGGGTTTGGTATTGGCGGTGAATACCGAAGAGTGGTCGGACCACAATCCGAAATTATGTTCTCTTTGGGCATAACAGGTTTACGAGATGAAAGTGAACAGACGTTTACCGACTTTTTCTTTGGCCAGCAGATTATACCAAACAAATTTAAGAGGGGACTTGCCTTTCCGCTGATGGCAGGGTTTCGGCAGCGTATTTTTCCTAAAGTTGTACAAGAGAACTACAGATTTTTTGTGAGTGCACAAGCCGGCCCGGTAGCGGCTTTTACATATCCATACTTTAATGATCGGAATGGCAATAATTATCGCGAGACCGGAAATGAGTATCTGCTTATCGAAGATAACGGCGAGATATTCGTTCAATTTGCACAACCGGAACGAGTTAATGATGTTTTTTCAAGAATGGGTGATGGCGATTGGCATTGGGGCGGTGCAGGTGAAATTAAACTGGGTGTGGATATTGGAAGTAATTTTTCTCGTTTGAACAGCATTGAATTTGGTTACTACTTCTATTACTTCACTGAGGGAATTCAAATGATGCAACCAAAGCAACCGGTTATTCAGCAACAAGCAGGTCCAAACCAAAGCCCCTACGTTTGGGAAAATGGCCAGCTGGTACTGGAAGACTTTTTTGAGCCCCAGAAATTTTTTGGTACACCTCAGATTACCTTCACGTTTGGTTGGCTTTGGTAAGTTGGAAAAGCCATTTTTTTGGTGAGCTGAGGGAGTCTAAAATCAGATCAGGTTGATGCTTGCGGAGTTGCGTTTTGTTAAAACCTCCGGTTGTAACGGCTACAGCTTTTGCTCCAAAATGATGTGCACATCGAACATCATTAGGAGTATCGCCAATAACGATAAATTGATTTGATTCAGCCGGTTGATTATACCTTTTCTTATACTCCATGCTGGCTAGTCCCGGCAAATGGTTCCTATCGTGATGGTCACAGCCAAAGCCACCAAAAGCGAATACCTTGTTTAAGCCCACTGCTCCTACCTTTGCATAAGCTACTTCCCGATAGTTTCCTGTACATAAACCAACGGGTATATTGTGAATCCGGGCGAAATCTATCGCTTCACGTACTCCCTCAATCATATCTACATATTCCGCTGAGAGATTTTCCGTCATCAATTTGATATACCGGGCTGAAACAGAACTATACAGGCCCCGGGTGTGTGAGAACTCCTCAATAAGCTCAGAAAAAATATCCTTGTCCGTTCGACCGGCAAATGATCGATTTCTCAGTGAAATATCACTGAGTTCAAACTCCGTTAATATTTGATGTATAATTTCATGCAGGAAATTCTTTTTCACATGAAGTAGGGTTCCGTCAATATCGAATAGTAAAATAGGTTTCATCGTTCTATTTCTTGATGAATAGATTTAGCATTAAATTGAAAGTACATATACACTAACTAAAAAAATTGATTATGAGTTTAATTGAAGACATCCATGCAAGGCAAATTCTGGATTCACGTGGCAACCCAACAGTTGAGGTTGACGTGGTTTTGTCTAATGGAGCCATAGGAAGGGCAGCAGTTCCGTCAGGTGCATCAACAGGAGAGCACGAAGCCGTAGAGCTGCGAGATGATGACAAGAGTTATTATCTGGGAAAAAGCGTTATAAAGGCTGTTGAAAATGTGAATGGTGAAATTGCAGATGAACTGATTGGGTATCCTGCATATTTACAGACAGAAATTGATCAGATGATGATTCAGTTGGACGGTACTCCAAATAAATCGAAATTGGGAGCTAATGCTATATTGGGTGTCTCAATGGCTGTGGCCAAGGCAGCAGCGGAAACAACCGGACTTCCTCTTTGGAGATATTTGGGTGGTGTAAACTCAAAAGTATTGCCGCTCCCAATGATGAATATCATTAATGGCGGTTCACACGCTGATAATAATGTAGATCCGCAGGAATTTATGATTATGCCGGCGGGAGCAGACTCCTACAGTAAAGCAGTGCAAATGGGAGCTGAAATATTTCATAACCTTAAAAAGGTTCTCTCTTCAAAAGGATATAGTACAGCTGTTGGGGATGAAGGAGGATTTGCTCCTGATCTCAAATCTAACGAAGAGGCTGTAGAAGTAATTCTAAAGGCCATAGAAAAAGCCGGATATACCCCGGGAGATGATGTGTTAATCGCTCTCGACCCTGCAGCTTCTGAGTTTTACAATACTGAAACCGGTATCTACGAATTTAAGTGGAGTGACGGTTCAAAACGTGATGCCGATGCAATGGTTGAATACTGGACCGAGTGGGCCGAAAAATATCCGATTATATCCATCGAAGATGGAATGTATGAGGATGACTGGGACGGCTGGAAAACCATGACGGATGCTTTGGGTGATAAGGTACAGCTTGTTGGCGACGACCTTTTTGTAACCAACACGGATCGTTTGGCTGAGGGAATTAAGAAAGGAATTGGAAACTCAATTCTTATCAAGGTGAACCAGATCGGTACGTTAACCGAAACGCTTGACGCGATTGAGATGGCTCATAAAAACGGTTACACAGCTGTAATTTCCCACAGATCCGGTGAAACAGAGGATACCACTATAGCCGATATCGCAGTGGCCACAAACGCAGGTCAGATTAAAACGGGCTCTATGAGTCGTACCGACCGGATTGCCAAATACAATCAGCTCTTTAGAATTGAAGAGGAACTGGGTGAAAGTGCACTTTTCCTTGGAAGAGACGTATTTGGGCTATAACAAAAATTCATATATCGCATTTGAAAAGGGACAGTCAACACTGTCTCTTTTTTTATGGGAAAAAATTTTCGTAAAACACGGTAAGTGATTAAAATCTGCTAATTTGAAAGTACGCCTTTAAAAAACCAATTCTGAACAGTACTTTTTTCCCTGTTAAGTAAAAGCTCAAATTGTAGAGCCGTAAATTGGATTCGGGTAAACATATGGTTTCACAGAAGAAACAGATACAGCTCGCTGGAGAGTTATTTGAAGCTGTCCAGAAAAAGAAGATTTTCCCCGACTGCAAGCAATTTGTGGATATGGTTCCAAAGGATGATCCTGAGAGAATTTTCCGGCTATGGGAAAAACTAAAGGATGAACCCATTTTTGATCTGAAAACGTTTGTTCTTACCTATTTTGAGAAGCCGGAAGAGTATTCACAAGTAGTCAATATCAACAGGAAAAAGATCTGCAGAGAGCACATCAGTTCTCTTTGGAATGTGTTGTTTAGAAAACCGGATAAAGCAGTTTCCGAGTTTGATTCATTGATACCATTGCCACATCCTTACGTTGTATCGGGTGGAAATTTCAGAGAAGTATACTATTGGGAAAGCTATTTTATAGCTCAGGGTCTCCGTGCTGATGGCCACGAAAAAATGATCCTGAATATGGTACACAATTTTAGCCATCTCATTAAAAAATTTGGGTATGTACCCGGTGGTAACAGGGTGTATCATTTCGATCGGTCGCAGCCTCCATTTTATACTCCGCTCGCGGAAATGGGAATTAAACTTTTTGGAGATGACCTGCTGAGTAAAGTTATTCCGGCCGCTGAAAAAGAGTACAATTATTGGATGGATAAAGATGAAAATGAGGAGAAGCACGCCGTTTCATTTTCTATTCAAAAAAGAGTTGGCCCTGAAGATAAAGTTCAAACAAGTAACTACAGGCTTAATCGCTATTGGTCTGACCAGGTAACACCTCGGCAGGAGTATTGGAACAGAGATTTAGCAGAAGCCAGGAGTTTTAATGGGAATAATAAAAATGAGCTTTACAGAAATATTCGAGCAGCAAGTGAGTCGGGCTGGGGCTTAAACAGCCGCTGGCTGACCCGAACTAATGGTCAAAAAACATTATCTACAACCGATATACTCCCTTTAGATCTAAACACGCTTATCTGGTATATGGAGAAAAAAATATCGGAGTGGAATTTTAGGGTCGGAAAAGATGATAGAGCCCGCGAGTTTGAACGAAGAGCCTATCAGCGGAAAAAATCGATCATTGACCTGATGTGGGGTAAATCAGAAGGATTCTTTTTTGATTACAATGTTCGAACAAAAAAGCGAACCGAACAGTGGACACTTGCTGTTGTATATCCGCTCTATTTTGGGTTGGCAACGAAAGATCAGGCAACTAAAATTGCCTCGCACCTTGAAAGAAGATTTTTAAAGAAAGGCGGTTTGGTAACAAGCCTGCAGGAGTCGGGCCGGCAATGGGATGCACCATACGGATGGGCACCCTTGCATTGGATGGCAGTTGTGGGGTTAAAAAATTACGGATTCAATCGCTTGTCAGATGAAATAAACAAGCGTTGGATGAATTTAGTTGATCAGGTTTTTAAGCAAACCGGTAAACTGGTTGAAAAATATAATGTAATTGACCTCGATGGTGATAATGCGGGTGGAGATTATGCCCATCAGGATGGATATGGCTGGACAAATGGTGTTTACAGCGCTCTCGACGAAATACCAAAAGAGTAGTATATATCCCTGAGAGTGAACATTATTTCATGTATTTTGTTTGTCTGATGAAATTGATGATGAACAGAATATGCGTATAAATCGCCTCAAGCTTCGAAATTTTAGAAATCATATAGATACAGAAGTTCGGTTTGCCCCGCACATCAATCTGATTACAGGACAGAATGGCTCTGGGAAAACCAACCTGATTGATGCCATTCACTATCTCTGTATGAGTCGCAGTTTTGTTGCTTCCAGCGATATGTATGTTCCCCACCACGAGGAAAAGTATTTTATGATTAACGGTGATTTTGAGGGTGAGATCCGGGCATCCTTCAAAGTAAGCTGCAGTTATTCGAAAGGCGATGGGAAAAAGATTTTTGTGAACGACAGCCCTCTGGATCGGCTCTCGGACCTGATTGGGATGGTTCCGGTTGTTGTTTTGAGTCCTGAAGATAAAAAACTGACCAGCGACGGGCCGGCCGAACGTCGATCTTTTCTGGATTCGCTAATCAGTCAGATATCGCCAAAGTATTTGCGTGATTTGATGAAGTTCAGAAAAATCAGAAAACAGCGGAATAAGCTTCTTCAGGAATTTCGGGGTTCTCTTTCCATGCTGAAAACATATCTTGAACCGTGGGATGAGCAGCTGACAGAAACCGGAGCATCCATTATCTGTAAGCGATTTGAAGTTCTTGAACAGTTTAAAAGATACCTTGCTCTGCAGTATCGTACTATTTCGGAATTGAAGCTGGAACCGACACTGGAGTATCAAACGATCTGTGAGGATTTGAGCAGTATTGACACGATTCGCGAGACATACCTCGAGCTTTTGGAAAAAGATTTCGAGAAAGAAGCAGAGCGCGAGCAGACACTTACGGGTCCGCATCGCGACGAAATTGTATTTTACCTGGATGATAGTGAGCTTCGGAAATATGGATCACAGGGACAGCATCGTCTTTTTTCTATGGCGCTGAAGATGGCTCAGCTTTTTTACTATACAGATCAGCTGGATGACCTGCCAATCATGTTGCTGGACGATGTGTTTGGGAATCTGGATCAACACAAAATTGACGTAATTACGGAAACACTGACGAAACACAGCGGACAAACGTTTATAACTTCAGCCACTGATGGTCCCTTTACAGTAAGCCAGTTTGAGAATAAGGAAGAAAATGCATGGTATATTGTTCAGGATGGAAAGGTTTCAACTAAATATTAGACGTTTATGGCATTTGGTAAAAAACCGGAATCAATAGAGCATTTACTAAAGAATTTTTTGAAGAAAATTCCGCAGAAGACGGAGCTTCGCAGAGGAATGGTTCTTCATTTTTGGCCCGAAGTAGTTGGTGAGAATATCAGCTCTGTTACTAAAAACTTAAGGTTTGAAGGGGATAAACTATTTGTAAACGTTGAAAGTGAAGTATGGCGGCACGAAATTCATGCAAACCGGTATTCTATCGTAAAACGGCTGAACGATAAGGTGGGTTCAAAAGTGGTAAAAGAAATTGTTGTGCGAGCTTAAATTAAATCCGCATATTTAGCCTATGAATTTTTGGGATTTCATAACAAATCGATTTAAAGCATTCTTCTCTTCTTCAGAGGCCGAGGGGGGGGAATCTGATGAAAATAATTTCTTTGCACGGGAAAAAGTAATTGTATTCAGTATTGCTTTTGTTTTGGCTCTGAGTCTTTGGTTTGTAGTGAATATGAATCGAGAATTTAATATTACGGTCCAGGTTCCGGTTGAATTAACAAATCTGCCGGATAATCTGGCATTGCGCAGTGATGTTCCAGAAGACGTAGCCGTAAATGTTACCGGCGAAGGATGGAATTTGATATCTCTGTACAGTAATCCTCCCAAAGTAAGTGTGGATGCAGAATCACGTCAGATAAATCTGTTTGAACAGATCCGGAATATGTCGGGGTCTTTTTCAGAACTTAATGTTACGCAGGTTGATCCCATCATGCTAACCATTGAAACCGAAGAGAAGGCAACGAAAAAAGTTCCGATTGTCACTCAAATCGATCTTAATTTAAAAAACCGTTATGGGTTGATCGGAGAGCCCGAAATTAGCCCCGACAGTGTAACATTGACAGGCGCTGAATCCAGGCTGCAAGAACTTTCACAATGGGAAACTGAGGAGGTATCTCTGGATGATGTTTCCAGTAGTATGGAGAGAGTGATTAATCTAAGGGAATCCACCGGTGGAGTTATTTTGAGCACAAATGAAGTAAATTATCAGATTAACGTAGCTGAATTTACGGAAGCTGAGGTAAGAGTGCCGGTTCGAACACGTAATCTGCCATCAGGCGAGTCAGTTTCATTTAATCCATCATCAATTACGATCCGTTATGATGTCCCGATTAATCAATACTCAGATGTGCAGAGTATCCGTCCATTTGCGGTATACGTTGATTATGCCGACTTGCAAGCCGATGATACAGGATATATAACTCCCCGGGTAGAAAAAAATACAGACGACTTTGATGTTCGGTTGAGAAGTTTCCA
>NZ_JAWLDW010000107.1:5130-9240 GCF_041686455.1 Rhodohalobacter sp. | reverse complement strand
TCCGTTCAGCGTATGAAGCATTTCTGTTTTGCCCTTCTCGTTTTTGAATCGAAGCTGCATGCGTCTCGCCTGAAATGAACCGAAGTTAGAGCATGAACTAACCTCCAGCCACCGCTGCTGTCCGGGACTCCAAACTTCCAGATCGTACTTCTTAGTTTGTGTAAAGCCCATATCACCGGTGCACATCAAAAGGGTGCGGTACGGCAGTTTTAGTTTCTTCAACAAAGACTCAGCATACTCACGTAAAGATTCCAGTTCGTCATCTGATGTATCCGGATGAACAATTTTTACCAGCTCTACTTTGTCAAACTGATGCAGACGATTCAGGCCACGAACATCTTTACCGTAACTTCCAGCTTCTCGTCTCCAGCAAGGTGTGTAGGCAGCATATCGAACCGGAAGATCATCTTTTGATAAAATCTCGTCCCGGTGGAAATTCGTTACCGGTACTTCAGCCGTAGGAATCGCAAAAAATCCATCGCGGGGTATGGTGTACATCATATCTTCCTTATCGGGAATTTGCCCTGTACCTTTAGCAGAATCCTCATTCACAAAATAGGGCGCCTGAAGTTCTGTATATCCCTGATCCACGGCCTCATTCAGAAAGAAATTAATGAGTGCCCGTTGCAGCCGAGCCATTTTACCTACATAAAAAGGAAATCCCGCGCCGGTAACTTTTGATCCTCTGTCAAAATCAATCCATTGTTTCTCTTCTGCAATTTCCCAATGGGACAATAACCAATCCTCTTTAGCCCGGTCACCCCAGGTCTTAAAAGTTTCATTATCCTCTTCGGTCTGACCAACCGGCACCGATTTATCCGGAACATTGGGAATACTGTAGAGCAGGTCAACACGCTCTCTGGCAACCGTTGCTACTTTCTCCTCAAGCTCTTTTAATTTCTCCTTGCCATCCGCGGTTGCTTTGATAATCTCCTGGGCCTCTTCTTTTTTACCCTGCCCCATCAGCTTGCCAATCTCTTTCGATTTGGCATTGTTTTCAGCTCTTAACTGATCAATCTCGGTAACCAGTGCACGCCACTCCTCATCTTTCTGAATCACTTTATCAACAGCTGAGGCATCCTTCTCTCCCTTGTTGATCATTCCCGTTTTTACCAGCTGCGGATTTTCTCTAATAAATGTAATATCGAGCATCGAAAAATATTTAAAAAGTATTTACTATTTCCGTTTAAAAGGTAAAGATACGAGTCGTTGAACAGGCATTGAAATTTTTCTACGCCTTTAGTATCCAAGTGTAAAAAACTTTTTACGAATTAATGCAAATATACCGTTGATATCCTAACTAATTAAGGATATTTTCAACTCTGATTAGAAATTTAAGGTAAAAACTGCCGTTATGAGCCATCAATTGGATGAAACCGACATTAAGATTTTAAACCACTTGCAGGAGCATGGACGTGCTCAACGCAACACTATCGCTAAAATCGTTCATCTCTCCGTTCCTTCCGTATCAGAACGTATGCGCAAGCTCGAAGAGAAGGGATTGATTGAGAGTTACAACGCTATTCTCGATTCCAAAAAGTTCAACTTCGACATTACAGCATTCATCTTTGTTGAAGTTGACGGATCTGAACGTTACCCCAGTTTTGTGGAGCATGTTACAGAACACCCCGAAGTATTGGAGTGCCACTCAATAACCGGAGACGGATCACATATCCTGAAAGTTCGTACAAAAAACACAGAATCATTTGAGAAGTTTCTTTCTCTCGTTCAGTCATGGGACGGAGTAACAAGAACTCGTTCAAATATTGTACTTTCCAGTTTTAAAGAGACGCGAGAACTTCCGATTGAGCGTACTGTCGAAATCAAAAAATAGTCCCAGGCCATCTTGCTGCCACTGATACTTGCCCTATTTCTATCCTGGCTGCCACTTTCACCGCAAAGTGTGGATGGTGATAGTACCTCAGAAAGCCGTTTTGGAAATAGAATTGCGCTATCTTTTGACTCTGTAACTGATGAAGCAGAAAAGCAGCAATTATTGGTTGACGCCGCTGAGATTGGTATCGACTTAATTCACTTCACCCGGGCTGATCAGCTCACAGCTACAATTACGGATGATTTTTTTCTGATCTATCAGTACCCTGATAACTATACCACTGTAAATAGTTTGCGACATCGATCCGCTGAAATTACAGCTGATATTCGTAATTCTCTGCAAACGTTGACGGATCAATACCCAGACAGAATTATTTCAGCAGGCCTTTTCCGCTATCCGAATGAAAAACATCCACAGTTTAACGCTTATACAACTCAAATCGCCGATAGCATTCGCGAGTTTTCAGGCTTGCCTGTTTTTTATCAATCAGCACTACCGGGTGACTCCCTAAATGCTGAAGGCTTTGACTTTACGGTACAAACCATTATTCCCGGTAATAACACACCAGCGGCAAACGCTCTGTTTTTTGATCCCGGAAAAAATGTACAGGAATCAAAAAAAACACTTGAAAATTTATTTAGACACACCCTGGAATTCGAGGAAAGCTTGTTAATCATTCCGGCTGATTGGTTTCAGGAATATGTTGCCGGCAATGACGACTATAAAACAATTTTCTCTGAATACCTTGAAGGCAACCTGATGCCGTTTCCAGTTCCTCAAACCCCTGAGGTTCCACCCGCCATGAACTGGAACGTAGTATTTCTCTTTCTCATTCTTGGGTCTATTCTCATACACATGAGATTCCAGCCCGTATATATTCAGACCCTTCCCCGATATTTTTTCAATCACTCTTTCTTTTTAGTTGATGTAATTGAACACCGCATTCGAAATATTTTTCCGGGAGTTATAATTCTTCTTCAACACTCTGTGGTAACGGGTCTAATTTTGTATCTGACGGCTGACAGTCTGTTTAACGAAAGAAGCCTGAGCGCACTAAGCTATCATTTTCCCGCTGTTTTCTGGCCAGCCAGTCCCTACGTCTCTCTATTTTTGGCTGGTTTTTTCGTCTCTCTCATGATGCAAATCGTCTCAGTGTTATGGCTACATCTGCCCAATAAAAGGCTCCAGTTTTTTAGCCAGACACTCAATCTTTACGCCTGGCCTCTGCACGTTAATTTTTTGGTTGCAACAGTACTGATTGTATTTCACAATCAGTCACCGGGGCAAACACTCATCTCCCTTCTCTTAGTCTCTTACCTGATCGTCTGGTTTATGAGTTTCAATGTAGCCGCTTATGATGCCGCAAAATTTTTAGAAAAATACAGCCTGCCTTATATCCTTTTTACGATCGGTTTGCACACTCTTCTTTTTGTCTTTTTGATATGGTTCACAGTTAATTCCCCTGCTATCCGTGAGCCCATTCAAATGGCCCTCTCATTTTCTTAATAGAGAGCCAAAGGATTAAACTATATGATTTGCTTTCTTAGCCTTGCCACAGGAAGCTGAAGCTGTTCTCTATATTTACTTACGGTACGGCGAGCAACTTTATACCCTTTCTCTTTCAGCATATTGGTCAAAGCCTGATCACTATACGGCTTCTGTTTATCTTCATTATCAATAATATCCTGAAGCACATTCTTCACCTCACGGCTCGATACATCTTCTCCGCTCTCTGTCTCCAGTCCCTCGCTGAAAAAGTATTTGAGCTCATAAACGCCAAAATTTGTCTGAACATATTTACCATTTACAACACGGGAAACGGTTGATATGTCCATATTAATTCTCTCAGCAACATCTTTCAGAATCATCGGCTTGAGACCATCACCGTGTTTAAAGAAATCCTCCTGCAGAGAAACAATGGTTCGCATTGTTTTCATCAGGGTGTTCTGTCGCTGCAAAATGGAATCAATAAACCATTGAGCAGATTCTATTTTATCCTTGATAAAATTTCGTGCTTGTTTATCCTTCTTACCTTTCTCTTCACCTTTTTTAAAATTATCCCACATCATTTTATACTCGGGAGAAATTCTTAAAGGCGGTGTGTTGCGCTGGCTCAATTTGATGACAAACTCACCATCGTCTTCATCTTCATTGTCATTATCTGACGGTTCATAAAAAACTTCAAAATCGGGCTCTACATATTGCCGGTTATCTTCATCCGGATTCGTAACACCGCCCGGTTTTGGATTGAGTCCTTTAATCAGCTCAAAAATCTC
>NZ_JAWLDW010000107.1:0-5030 GCF_041686455.1 Rhodohalobacter sp. | reverse complement strand
TGCATAAACGAATCCCAGTCAATCTCATCATTCTGATCAACCGGTTCAATAACTGAATCATCTTCAGTTTTCTTTTCAGACTCCGCCTCATTTTGCTTATCCCAGTCCTGTTCGGACTCTTGCAACGTTTCTTCCAAAACAGGATCCGCTTCCTCCAGAACCGGATTCATCTCAATCTCTTCCTTAATACGCTGCTCCAGACCAATCGTGGGCAGCTGCAGTAATTTCACAAACTGAATCTGTTGAGGAGACAGTTTTTGCTGCTGACTCTGCTTCTGCGATATATTTTGACCTGTTTTTAACACTTACTTACTCCTTACTTCCATGCAGACGTCAATAAACTCTGAGTACCACTTTTCACCGTACCTGCGAATCAAAGCCGTTTTTAAAAAGTCTGAAAGGTAAATTCCTCTATCTTCGCCATTTCTGCAACCGGCCGAACACAAATCCGGAATGTATTCGTAGTTGGCGTAATCCATACCTGCAATATGCTTTAAGCGAACCGGATAGAGATGGCAGCTGATGGGCTTTTCCCAATTAAACTCACCCTTATAATATGCATTCTGAATAGCGCAAGTGGCAACACCATTGTCCGTTTTCTCTACAAAAATGCATTCACCTGAATCTATGCAGTTTATCTCATATCCATTTTCAGCATCTCCAAGCACCACACCTTCTCGCTCGGCTTTTTCTACTGCAACTGAATCCAATTTATCCTTTAGTTTTCTAAACGCTTTTCGAAGTACCGGAATTTCATCTTTGCTTACGGGTGCCCCGGCATCTCCAACAACACAGCACGCCCCTTTACACTTGCTGATGTCGCACGCAAACTTTGCTGTAGCGATATCTTCACTTAATATGACGTCCTGAACACGAATCATGAATAAATCACTTATTTAATGAGAACAGATAATATTCGATTTGTTAACGAGCCTCAAAATACTTCCCCGCCTTCTGCACAATAGCACCTTTCAGTTCAAGGGTAAGCATTTTGGGAAGAAGCTTAAATGTTGGCTGATTCAATTTCTCACTTATTTGATCGATATGCAGAGATTTCTGATCAAGAAGTTCACAAAGCTGGTTTTCTTCTTCAGAAAGTTCGAGAGTTTTCCATGTTGAAGGGGGTTTTTCAGAAACAGTATCTGAATTCGCCTCAATTGAAATTTCTTCCAAGATATCGTCGATAGACCTGACCAGCTTCCCCTGCCCGTTCTGAATCAGATAGTTACAGCCTTCACCCTTCATGTAACCCAGCTGATGTGGCACAACAAAAACTTCACGGTTCTGATCCAGTGCATACCGTGCCGTGATCATACTCCCGCCTTTTACGCCACTTTCCACTACCAACACACCGTGACTCATTCCACTCACAATCCGGTTACGTCCGGGAAAATTACCTGCATCAGGTTGAGCTCCCGGTGGAAACTCTGTCATGATCAACCCGCCTGTTTCTATAATTCTTTTTGCCAGTGGCTTATTTCTTGCAGGATAAATTACATCAATTCCCGAGCCCAGTACGGCAATCGTTTTTCCGCCATTTTCTACTGCCGTTTGATGAGCTTTAGCGTCTATACCGTAAGCCAGACCACTGTTTATACAGATTCCTTTTTGAACCAGCTTTTTAGACCACTCTTCCGCTTGTGAAAGTCCATAGCTACCCGGATTTCGGGTTCCAACTACAGCCACACCGGGTTTCTCCAATGCATTCAAATCCCCTTTATACCAAAGAATCAAAGGCGGATCGTAAATATGCTTCAGAAGTTGCGGATAGTGTGAATCGTCATAGGCCAGAAGATTAGCACCGATACGTTCTGTACGGTCAAGAATTTTATCTACAGAATCCCAATCCTCAAAATTGGATAGGTTCTTCGAGATCTGTTTGCCAATGCCATCCGCTTTTAAATAATCGCGAATATCCAAATCAAAGAGCTGATCTGCACTCTCAACGTTCGACAGCTGAAGCAGTCTTCTTGCTCTTCCCGGTCCCATTTCGGGAACCATGCTCAATGCAATTAATGCTCTATGATGTTTCTTCCGGTTCAATTTCTTTCAGCTTTTGCCAGATCAGCTCTTTTAACTCTTCAATGTTATGGCCTGTGGCAGCGGAGATTTCAATGATTTCTGCTTCATCTTCCAGTTCAATTGGCTCTTCCAGCTCAAACCCTTCAACCAAATCCATTTTGGTGATAGCCAGAATTCTGGGTTTGTCCAGCAAATCAGGACGGAACTCTTCCAGCTCATGAAGAAGCGCACTGTATTCCTGTTTAATGTCGGTATCGCAACCAACCATAAACAGAAGTACATTATTCCGCTCGATATGACGCAAAAATTGAAGCCCCAGCCCTTTTCCTTCGTGGGCATCTTCAATAATTCCGGGTATATCCGCCATCACAAAACTTCTATAATCTGAAAATGATACAACTCCCAGATTTGGCTCAAGTGTAGTAAAAGGATAGGCACCAATTTTGGGTTTAGCTTCAGAAAGTGCCGAAAGGAGCGTACTTTTTCCTGCGTTCGGAAACCCGACCAGGCCTACATCCGCAATAAGCTTTAATTCCAGCTCTACGGCTCGTTCTTCGCCGGACTCTCCCGTTTGCGCGTGCTGAGGAGTCTGGTTCGTTGCACTTTTAAAATGCCAGTTACCCAATCCGCCTTTTCCGCCCTTCGCAATCACAATTTTTTCTTCTTGCTCAGTAATTTCACCAAGGCGTTCACGGGAATCGGCATCGTACACAACTGTACCTAACGGAACTTCAAGAATTTCGTCTTCACCGCCTTTTCCGGTTTTCCGGGATGTATGCCCCCGCTCACCGTGATCGGCCTTTACATACTTTCTGTACCGGAGATCGAGGAGCGTATTCAGCTGGCTGTTTCCTTTCAGAACCACATCTCCGCCGCTTCCGCCGTCACCTCCATCAGGGCCTCCCTTAGGAACGTATTTTTCCCGCCGGAAGTGAGACATCCCCTCACCTCCGTTACCCGCTGTTACATATATTTTTGCATAATCTGCAAATCTCATAATCTTTTCTCTTCTTCAAACTAAAAACTCTGCAATGGTTAAGAGCAGAGTTTCAGCATTCATTTAATTTTCTGTTTCTCTCGTCTTTTTCCGGGAAATCTATCTTACCTGTTATTCAAAATTTTCAATAATCTTGAGAGTTTTGACTTCAATTTAGTGCGTGGCACGATAAAATCAAGAAAGCCGTGTTCAACCAGGTATTCTGACGTTTGGAATCCTTCAGGTAGATCACGCCCAATAGTTTGGCGAATCACCCGGGGGCCCGCAAAACCGATCAATGCACCCGGTTCGGCAATATTAAAATCCCCCAGCATGGCATAGCTTGCCGTTACTCCGCCCGTGGTAGGGTTGGTCATCAATGAGATATAGGGGACGCCCTCCTTATCTAACTGAGCAAGCTTGGAGGAGGTCTTGGCCATCTGCATCAGACTCAAAACACTCTCCATCATACGAGCTCCACCTGACTGCGAAATAATCAATAGCGGGAATTCTTTCTCCCGAGCATGATCAATCGCACGGCTGAGTCTTTCACCAACCACAGATCCCATGCTTCCTCCAATAAAGGAAAAGTCCATGCAGGCAATTACGATGTCCTGCTTTTTCAGTTTACCGACCCCAACTCTGCAGGCATCAGACAAACCGGACTTCTTTTGAGTCTGTTTGATACGGTCCGAATACTTCTTCCGATCCTCAAACTTGAGCGGGTCTGTAGGCATGATCTCATCGGCAATCTCTTCAAACTCTCCATCATCAAAAAGAATAGAGAAATACTCTTTACTTCCAATCCGAAAGTGATACCCGCTAATCGGGTCTACCCAGAGATTCTCCTCGAGCTCCCGGCGGTGAATGGTATCTCCCGTTTTAGGAACTTTAATCCAGACGCCTTCCGGCATATCCTTCTTTTTGTCGGTCTGAATGTTTGAATCTTTTCTTTTAAACCAAGACATAGCACAAAATTTATTTTAAGTAATTTTGAAAAATAATGAATTCACACCGAAGCAAAAATCTTTATCCTTCCATCGGTGAATTATTTATTTGGGACATTGAAAGATATTCCGGCTCAAAGAGTTCAACTTCTTCCTTTTTATAAAAGTCTTTCAATCCCTCATAATTCCATGAGTGTATCAAATTTACGGCTGAAATACCTTCAAGCCCTATCCAGCGGACCTTTTCTCTCTCCTTGAATTCCAGCCGGTCCCATCCGGTTCCAATCACAATATCCCCTTCTGAGATTTTTGGAGTTATTTGTTCCAGTTCAATAACACCCGGTTCAGAAATATCCAAGTACTCACCAGTTTTCTTTACTTGCTGGTAATACAGATGATTTCTGCGGGCATCAATAACAGAATGCACCGTACAGTGAGTGTTTAGCTGAAGCTGTGTGCCCGCAAATGAAATCAGTGTCGGATAGGTATAGAGGGGAACATTTTTCCCAAAAAGAAGACCTTTGATAACTGAGGCCCCAATTCGTAAACCTGTATAGGAACCCGGCCCATTACTAAAGAGCAACGCATCCAGATCATCCACCTCTAATCCTGCCCGATGCAAAAGCTCATCTATAAATAGCACGGTATATTCGGAATGAACACCCCGGCCTTCAATTCTCTTCTCCTTCACACGGCCGTCTCCGGTTTGAAGTGCTACCGAGCAAACTGCTGTTGAAGATTCTATTGCTAATAATTTTTCCATTTACGCCAAAGATAACGGTTATCTGTCAGTTTCTATAAACCACACTTCGTTACTCAGTTCCACCCACCGTTCATAAATCCTTCGCAATTGAGAATAGTCATCCGAAGAAAATTGCTTTCGTTCAATATTCACTCCAAATGAATACGTTAGCTGACCATCACTGATATCATACTCCTCACTTAGTTCAGCTCCGGGTAGTTCTGTAATCTGACGACCCTGCAAGTTTTCTGTCTCAGCTCCTTCAGGTAAACTTATACTGTAGTTTACAAAAAGATGCTCAGGAGCATCCAGCGTAATGGGAACACGCCGATTCGTCGATTCA
>NZ_JAWLDW010000106.1:0-9372 GCF_041686455.1 Rhodohalobacter sp. | reverse complement strand
TAAAATTTTATGAGGGATTTTCAACTGAAGAACTTTCGCAAATTTTAGGTCTACACGCACAGAGTATCTACAATTTGGTGTTTTCTGCAGTCAATCAATTGCGAACTTTTCTTGATAACTGACATTCTCTGCTCTCCTTTTCAATTGCTAAGTTCAATTTTTCGAACTGTTTAAAGCCTCACCTATTTTTTTTAAAATAAAAAATAAAAAAACTTTGAGTAGATCCGGGATTGCCATCTCTCTTCTTAAGAAAGAGCAGTTTACAAATAACCAACAACTAACAAATGCCAAATCAGTTCTCTAAACTTTTAATGGATGACTCCTTCGTCCGATTTCTGAAAGGAAAAGCCTCAAAGGAAGAAGTTGCCTATTGGACTGAATGGATGCAGGCAAATAGCCAAAATGCCCAATCTATAGAAAAAGGGAAAAAGCTACTAAACAAGGGGACTCTTAATGTACCTAAGCCTAATTCCAACGACGAATTCAACCGTTTACTAAAACGAATTGAATCTCAGGAAAATATAAAGTCCATAAAGCCATCGCGAAACAGATCCAGGAACATAGTCTGGTTAACAATGGCTGCAGCTATATGCTTACTACTTTTAACAGGTTATCTGGCGCGAAATTCTTTTTTACAGAATAGCGCTACAGAACCGGTTCAGATAGTATCTATTGAGTATAAAGAATTTGAAACGGAAACCGGTCAAAAGACCACCGTTCAATATTCAGATGGCTCGATAATCACCCTCAATGCTAATTCAAAAATACGTCTCCCTCAGAAAATGGTGGAGTCGGATACCATGCAAGTGTGGCTTGAAGGTGAAGCACTATTCAACATCACCAGAAAAGAAACATCAGAATCCCGAACATTTATAGTACACACACCCGATGGAAGTATTTCCGTATTGGGTACCCGATTCTCCGTAAATACAACGAAGAATCAAAGTCAGGTCGTATTGACTGAAGGGAGTGTTAAAATTAATGTCCAGGGAGAGACAAAAAAACCAGGTCTGGAATATGTAATGTCTCCGGGAGAAAAAGCGCTTTTCTCACAAAACTCTGAAAATATTCAGGTTGAACAAGTGAATACTGAGGTCTACACGTCTTGGGCCGGCAATAATATGGTTTTAGATAAGACACCTCTTTCAGATTTAATCACAAGAATCGAATTCACATACGACGTTGAAGTGATTGTTGAAGATCAAACTCTATCAGATGAAAAACTAACAGGCAGATTTAATAGCTCTGATTTATCCTTTTTGCTATCAGGGCTTTCTAAAATGCTTGAAGTAGATATTGATCAGCAAGATCAAACGGTTTATATCAAAGAAAAAACAGATTCAGGTAGTACTGAATAATTAATCATTACCTAAAAACTTAAGTGATATGAAAACTAAAATATCCTCCTTGTTAGTTTTGCTCATTATCCTATTTAGCGTAAGCTCATTAGGGGCAAAACAAACAGAACAGTACGTTTCAAGCACAGACATTTTGTCGGCTCAGAAACCAGAGAAAAAGGTGAGTTTAGAAGAAACCTTAAATAAAATTGAAAACGGATACGATGTGATCTTTCTGTACCAATCCAATTTGGTCAATGGAAAGTCAGGTTATGCCGAATCAATTGAGGGTTCATCAGTATTTGAAGTTATTGACAGGGTTTTAGAACCCCACAATTTAACTTCAACATACATTGATAACCGTACATTCGTGATTTCCAATATGGAAGAAGCTGAGATAGAAATACCTGCAGATTCTGTGATGGGAGTTGTTACGGATGCATCTACAAATCAGACGCTTCCGGGTGTAAATATTCTCGTTAAGGGAACCGTTGACCGGGGGACTACTACTGATATAGATGGTCGTTATGAGTTACGATCTGTAGAACCGGATGATACCCTGCGTTATTCATATATAGGGTACCAAACCTTGGAGGTACCTGTTGACGGACGAAGTGAAATCAATGTTGCTCTGGAACCAAGTGTATTGGAATCGGGAGAAGAAATTGTAGTGGTTGGCTACGGTACCAAAAAAAGAAGTGAAATTACTGGTTCCGTTTCATCAGTCAGCTCCGAAACAATTGCACAAACACCGGTTCTTCGCGTTGAACAGGCACTACAGGGCCGTACAGCAGGTGTTTTTGTAGCAAATCAATCCGGACAGCCGGGAGAAGCCCCCACCATTCGAATTCGCGGAGCCGGTACAACCGGAGACGCTGACCCACTTTACGTGGTGGATGGAATGCCTGTTGGTGGTATCGATTATTTAAATCCAGGCTCTATTCAATCAATTGAAGTTCTTAAAGATGCTTCCTCAGCCGCAATCTACGGCGCAAGGGCAGCCAATGGCGTAGTACTGATAACAACAAAATCGGGACGACCTGATGAAACAAACGTTACATATGAAGGTTATGCCGGTATTCAGAATCCATGGAAAAAAATCAACGTTCTGGATGCCCGTCAATACATGATGATGATGAATGAAGGTGCGGCTGCTGCGGGAATAACCATGCCGTTTCCAACTTCTCCTGACGTATCCGGAGGAACTGACTGGCAAGAGGCAGTATTTAATAACAATGCGCCAATGACGAATCACCAGATTACCGTTTCAGGTGGGAACGAGAAAACCCAGTACTTAACGGGTTTCACTATTTTCTCACAGGAAGGAATTATCGGGGGAGATAAGTCTCAATTCGGGCGTAATACGTTCAGTTTAAAACTAAACAACAGAGTAAGTGATGTGTTCCGCGTAGGTAACAGCCTCCACTTTACTCGCATTAACAGAAATGCAGTTCTCAGTAATAGCGAATGGGGTTCCCCTCTAAGTAATTCTTTGAACATGGATCCCCTCACTCCTATTTATGAGAACGATCCTGACAGGTTGAGCACTTTCCCAAGTAATGCCGTTCAAGAAGATGGCAGACATTTCGGGATCTCAAGATATGTTACTCAGGAAATTGTAAACCCTCTGGCTCGCTTAGAGGTCACCCATGGTGAAACTCAAGTCGACAAGCTGGTTAATAACTTTTTTGCTGAGTTAGACTTGTTGCCAAATTTGGTAGTGAAAAGTAGTTTCGGTATTGATGCCGCTTTTGTTAAAGATGACAGTTATGTACCAACCTACTATTTGAATTCCTCACAGAATAACAGCGAATCCTTAGTGAGTAAGGCTGAGAATAGATGGTACACCTGGAATCTGGAAAACACGATCACTTATCAGCAAGATTTCAGAAATCATAACATTGAACTATTAGGCGGTATTTCGGCTCAAAAAGTTCAGTTCGAGGATCTCTTTGGTTCAAAATCCAATCTGCTGATGCAAAATCCTTCCAACGCCTGGCTCAACGTGGCTTCAGATGAAGAGTCCATGAGAACATCGGGGGGTGCATACAGTGAAAGGCTGCTATCATACTTTGGTCGAGCCGACTACAATTTCTCTGACAGATACCTTATCACAACGGTTCTTCGAGTTGACGGATCATCGAAATTTGGTTCAAACAACCGATACGCAATCTTCCCTTCTGTTTCACTGGGATGGATTATGAGTAATGAATCCTTCATGGAAGAATATGATAGTATCAACCTATTGAAGCTGCGTGCTTCTTGGGGTCAAAATGGAAACCAAAACATTGGTAACTTCGCCTATACCTCCACAATCGCAACCGGTAACGGTTATACCTTTGGAGATGGTGAATCTTTCAATACCGGATCTGTTCCTTCAAGCGTACCAAATCCAAACCTTAAATGGGAAACTTCAGAACAGTTAAACTTTGGTGTTGACTTAGGACTATGGCAGGATCGTCTGATCATTAAAGCAGACTACTACCAAAAAGATACCAAAGGATTGCTTGTAACTGCTCCTATTCCAGGTCACGTGGGTAACAATGCACCTGTTATTAATGGTGGTAGCGTTACAAACGAAGGGTTTGAGTTCAGTGTAGACTATCGTAATTACAACAGCGAGTTCAACTATAATATTGGATTGAATTTTGCTCTGAATAAAAATGAAGTGACAAATATCGGAAATGCCGAAGGCGTGATTGTCGGAACCGGTTTTGCTACCTACGGTATTGTGACACGAGCAGAAGAAGGCTTCCCAATTGGATATTTCTGGGGTTACGAAACCGATGGAATCTTCCAAAATCAGGATGAAGTGACTTCCTATACAAACAGTGAAGGAGACCTGATTCAGCCAGACGCTCAGCCCGGAGACGTACGCTTCAGGGACTTGGATGGAGACGGCCAAATTGATGACGCCGATCGAACAATGATTGGAAATCCTACACCGGATCTGACATTTGGTATGAATTTTGGAGCCAACTATAAGCAGTTCGATCTATCAGTCTTCATGCAGGGAACATTGGGTAACGAGATATTCAATGCCACACGCCGTCATGATCTGACCACGACAAATATGCCTGCTTCTTACCTCGAACGCTGGACAGGCCCCGGTACATCAAACGATCTACCTCGATTTACCTGGAATGACAGCAACGGTAACTGGTCAAAAATTTCTGATCTTTACGTAGAAGACGGTTCCTATCTAAGAGTGAAGAATGTACAAGTAGGTTACTTTATCCCTACCGATGTTCTGCAAAGCGTAAGTATACAACAGGCAAAAATTTATGTGTCTGCAGAAAATGTATTTACGATTACAGGATATAGCGGATTTGATCCGGAAATAGGATCAGCATCAGCACTCAGCGTAGGTGTCGACCGCGGAGTCTACCCACAAGCTCGCAACTTCCGAGTCGGTGTCAACCTTACTTTTTAATCGTATTATCCACACTTAAAACTTTTGATCATGAAAACCTTAAGAATAACACTAGCTTTTTTGATAGTCACTATTGCAGGCTTTGCAAGCAGCTGTGACAGTTTCCTAAGTGTAGAACCACTGGACCAGCGTGTAGAGTCTAACTTCTATGAAACACAGGAAGATGCACAGGAAGCATTAGTTGCAGTTTATGACGTACTACAGTGGAATACGATTATTGGATTCCACGTACCGGAAATGTTGAGTGACATCGCCTCTGATGACGCTTTCGCCGGCGGAGCCAGCCGAAATGATGCTCCAAACATTGTTGAAGTGGATAAACATAATATCCGCACTACAAATGGAGAAATTCACGGGCTTTGGCAAAAGTACTATACCGGTATATACAGAGCCAACAAATACCTTACTGAAATTGAAGGACTTGAGTTAGACGACGAAGCTTTCAAAACACGTACTATGGCTGAAGCCAGATTTCTGAGAGCCTACTACTATTTTGATCTGGTTCGTTTCTTTAGAAATGTACCACTCATTACCGTACCGCTCGATAACCCTGATGAATACAATCAGCCACAAGCCGACCCATCAGAAGTCTATGAGCAGATTGCACAAGATTTACTTGCTGCAATCCCGGACCTTCCGGAAACTATCCCATCTAATGAGTTAGGCCGTACTTCCAAATGGGCTGCACAGGCTCTGTTAGGAAAAGTATATCTCTACTACTCGGGTGTTTTTGACGAAGATCTGCCCGCCGGTGGTGAAACTGTAACCCAGGCAATGGCGGCTCAAATGATTGATGATGTTATTAATCTTAGCGACCACGACTTGGTTGAAAATTACGAAGATATCTTCACCCCTGAGTTTGAATTTAGTGAAGAGTCTGTTTTTGAGATTGCCTACGCAGATTCAAGACCGTGGTATGATTGGGGTTACATTCAAGGTGGCGAAGGAAACATGGCACCTCAAATGCAGGGACCGCGAGTTGATCAGCCGGGTGATGAAGATTATCAACGAGGCTGGAGTTTCTCACCGGTAACGCAGGAACTTGTAGATGCTTTTGATCCAGCAGATCCGCGACTTGACGCAACCGTACTGTTTGAAAGTGAATTCAATGAAGGTATATCAATCGGTTACCAACACACCGGTAAGTTCACCAATAAATATACCACTCATAAAGCGTATACTCCATCCGATGGACAGCTCGAGCTCAATTGGGGTAACAACTACCGAGTTATTCGATTCGCTGATGTACTTCTGATGGGTGCGGAACTGCACTTAGACACTGACCCTGTACAATCTAAGGAATACTTAGATCGAGTAAGAGAACGCGTAGGAATGCCGGAAGTGGCAGCGACGATGGAAAACATAAGGAATGAGCGCCGAATAGAACTAGCCATGGAAGGCCAGCGATATTGGGATCTTCAGCGATATGGACAAAATATAGCTGAACAGCATATTTCAATACCAGGCGCTGTAAAACAGGATTATCAAGGCGATGCCCCCGATTTTGAAGTTTCATACAATACTGCAAAAGTGGGCCTGTTTCCTGTTCCACAAAGTGAAATTGACATTTCAAACGGTCAGCTTCAACAGAACCCAGGGTATTAATTAGTTCCCTTTAAACAAAAATCTTAAATGAATCACCACTGATATGAAAACACTAATTAAAATTCAATGGATGCTTCCGGTTCTGTTGATTATCGGATTGGGATTGGGAGCTTGCGAACCGCAGGTTTCTTCAGATCCAAATTTGGATGAACCACCCAAATCGGAAAATGTAACTTTCGATTATACACACAACCCGGATAATCCAAATATTGTTGAGTTTGTCAATACCTCAAACAGTTTCAAAGCCCTCTGGGATTTTGGAAATGGAGCAAAAGCTGAGGGTGATGTCGTTACCGGCCGATTCCCTCTACAGGGTGAATATACCGTACAACTCACAATCTTCACCGAGTCAGGTCAAGCTGTTAATTCACAAATTGTGACAATAGAAGAGACAAATCCTATAATGCTGGATGATCCTGATTTGAATATGCTTACCGGTGGAGCCGATCAGATTGAAGGAAAAACCTGGGTGATTGACAGTACACAAGTAGCGCACATGGGTGTAGGCCCTCCCGACGGTGATTGGCCGGAGTATTGGCAAGCTCCTCCCCTCGCAAAACCGGGAACCGGCTTGTATACCGACGAATACACATTCACCCTGGATGGATTCAATTTCGAAATGCAAACGAGCGGTTACGTATTCCTTAATGGAGCTTACGGTGATGAAGTGGATGGAACCTATGAAGCACCGGGTGGCGACTTAATGGCACAGTGGACCGCACCAAATGATCTGTCTTTTAATTTTATAAAAAATGAAGATGACGGTGATATGTTCATTACTGTTTCAGATCCGGGATGGATTGGTTTCTTTGCGGGAACCCGCGAGTATGAAATTCTGGAAATATCTGAAAATCGATTGGCCCTGCGATTTGAAGACTCAAATAATGACCTGGCTTGGTATCATACACTTATTCCTAAAGGATACGAACATCCTACTGAGGAAATTCCTTATGAATCTAACGAGTTGTTTGACAACTTTGACGAAGATGGGAATGTAACCTGGGTCACCGAGGAAGTAACGGGTTTCAATGAAAACTATGACAATCCTGCTCCCGTAGGCATCAATACTTCAGAAAAGGTTGCAAGGTATGTAAAAGGGGAAGCCAAGTTTGATAACGTTTTTATCAACCTGGATTACAAGATGGACCTGAATGTGCACAATAAGGTTCGCCTCAAGGTATATTTCCCATCATACAACGACTATGAAACTGAAGATCCCAATGCAGAAGCATGGGCTCCGTCAGCGTCATTGTCTCAGCAGGTAGAAGTAAAACTTCATGATTCTCAAAATCCTGAACCTTGGGTAAACCAGGCAACAGTTGTTCAAACTGTGGCAGAAACAAATACTTGGGTAGAACTGGAGTTTGATTTCAGTGAGTGGAGTGCTGAGGAAATCTATGACAAAATTATAGTTCAAATTGGCGGTGAAGGCCATGGAATGCCCGGAATCTTCTTTATCGATGATTTCCAGCTAATTGAATAAATCTTAACTGAGTAATTACTAGGGGAGGAATTCTTATTCTTCCCCTTTTTTTATACATTTTTTTGACCCTAGCATATTTGACGAATAAATTTATGTCTAATTTTATTTCATTTCTCACAAGCTTTTTCTTGATTCTAAGCCTTTCATCATGCTCATCAGATGGACCGGCAGATAGTTTTAATTACATCGAACCTGACCCAACTGATACACTGCAACCAGGAGATCTTATTTGGTCAGATGAATTTAACGGTTCAGGGTCACCAAACAGCAACAACTGGACCTACGATATTGGGCACGGAAGTGGTGGCTGGGGAAACAATGAGGTGCAGTACTATACCGATGAACAGGAAAATGTGCGTATGGAAAATGGAATGCTTGTTATAGACGCCATTTATGAAAGTGGCCAGTGGACCTCAGCCCGAATTAAATCGGAAGGTCTTCAATCCTTCAGATATGTGACCGTTAAAGCACGGGCTAAACTCCCGCAGGGTTCAGGTACATGGCCAGCAATATGGATGCTTGGATCAAATTATAAAGATATAGGTTGGCCTGCCTCCGGTGAGATTGACATCATGGAACATGTAGGTAAAAATCCGGGCATGATCCATAGCTCATTGCATACACCGTCAAGCCATGGGAATACCCAAAATTCAGGCCACACAGAAGTTCCTGATTTTCACGAAGAATTTCATATTTACGAAGCCGTCTGGACACCGGAAAGCATCATCTTTAAAGTTGATGGCGAGGAATTCTACACGTACAGCCCTTCGATAAAAAATTCGGAAACATGGCCTTTTAACAACAATTTTTTCCTCATTATGAATATTGCAATGGGTGGGAATTGGGGAAGTGATCCTCAATATGAAACCGCAGGAATGCGAAACGGCATTGATCCTGATCTAAATCAAGCCAGAATGGAAGTTGACTACATAAGAGTTTATAAAAACTGATTAGCTAACTTAAATTTTTTAAAGATTCTGAAGTCCTTTGCTATTTAAAAGTATCAAAGGACTTTTCCGTAGTAAAACTGACCTCTCCTCTCACCTTCAATATTGATTACTTCAGGAAGATAGCCCCACTCTTCAAATCCATGCTTTTCAAGAAGAGAAATACTGGCTTTATTCGTTTCAATTAAAATGGCAAAGTATACATGAAAATTGAGACGGCCTTGTCTATTTATAGCGTGCTTCAACAGTGCCGAACCAACTCCCTGTCCCCTTGCTTCTCTTGCCACGTAAAAACTCACCTCAGCCGTTTCGGCAAGTGCTTTCCGTCCTGGTCGATAAGGTGATACCGACAGCCAACCTACTATTTCATCATCTATTTCACATAGATAAAGTGGATATTGATCATTAAACTTCCGGAACCAATCCCTTCGCTCTTCTTCACTCATTGGTGCCGTATGGGCTGTTTTAAACCGTTCTTCAATGGCTTGGTTGTAAATTTCATCAATTGACGGCAGATCAGCCGCAATGGGTGTTCGAATTTTCATATCTCATCTAAAAGATCATTTT
>NZ_JAWLDW010000105.1:0-9418 GCF_041686455.1 Rhodohalobacter sp. | reverse complement strand
CGTGGACAGGGCGTAGGTAAAGCACTGATGGAACGAGTTATTGAAGAAACTGATGGGGATATTGCTCTTCACGTTGAACCCGATAATCCTGCCAAATTCCTCTATGAGAAATTTGGTTTTACCAACAAATACCTCGAAATGAGATTAGAAAAATAGCAATCTAGAGTTAATTTCAGTGATTTTTCTGAAACACTGAAGACTGACATACTGTCTACTGTATAATATGGCATACGTAAAACTTTATAGAAGTGAGCTGCAACACAATTACGAATTTCTTGACTCACTCTTCAAAAAAAACGGTATCAAGTGGGGAATTACTACCAAACTTCTCTGTGGAAATCGGGATTTTTTGAAAGAGGTGATCAATTTGGGGATCGGTGAAGTTCACGACTCCAGAATCAGCAATCTCAGAAGGATTAAGGAGATTGATACGAATACGATGACGATCTACATCAAACCCCCTCCGAAGGATATTATTCCGGATGTGGTGAAGTACGCAGATGTAAGTCTGAACACCGAACTTTCCACTCTCTATGAGTTATCTGAAGAGGCTCAACGCCAAGACAAAACTCATAAAGTAATCATTATGATTGAAATGGGTGATTTACGCGAGGGTGTGATGCGTGAAGATCTGATCAATTTCTATGAGAAAGTATTCAAACTGCCGGGAATTGAAGTGATAGGCCTGGGAACCAACCTGAACTGCATGCATGGCGTGATGCCGGATGGAGATAAACTTATTCAGCTGGCACTTTATAAACAGATTATTGAACTAAGGTTTAAAAAAGAGATTCCACTTGTATCCGGAGGTACTACGGTTACCATTCCGCTATTGATGAGAGATCAGCTGCCTGATGGTGTGAATCACTTTCGTATAGGAGAAGCACTCTTCTTTGGAAAAGATCTCTTTACGGACGGCCTGATCGATGATATGAGTGATCAGGTGATGGAACTCTACACGCAGGTGATTGAGATATCAGAAAAACCGGTAGTTCCTTCAGGTGAATTGGGTATGAATCCACAGGGCAAACAGACAAAAGTTTCTCAGGATGATTTTGGGAAAACTTCCTACAGAGCTATTATTGATATTGGTGTTCTTGATATTCAACCAGACTATTTAATCCCTGTGAATGAAAACATCAAAATTCTGGATGCCAGTTCTGACATGCTTATTCTGGATGTAGGCACAAATGAAAAGGGGTATAAGGTTGGCGATGAGATCCGTTTTAAACTTAAATACATGGGGGCACTCGGCCTGATGAGCTCTGACTATATTCAAAAACGAGTGGCAGATTAAAGTTCTTTGTTTCTCATATAGTTGTGCTGATGACTCAATGAGTTACGCAGAGGCTGAAAGAGCAAAAAATACTGTCTGAAAAGAAAGCATATAAATGATTAATACCCAAACGTATCCGGTGATGAACCTTCCGGATGATTATGAAGTATTCGATTTTTCAGAAGGATACGACCCTGATCAAATGGCTCAGTTTGTAAAAAGTGGAGGTTGGGGAGTTGGAGGCTATAATGAAAAGCGGAAAAACATGTATCTGGCTCCTCAGTATGAGAATCGCCGCAATATCCACATGGGGATTGATATCTGGGCCAAGGCAGGAGAACCTGTCTATTCTCCTTTAGACGGTGTAGTGGCTTACATCGCTAATCATGCACAAGAGGGAAATTACGGTGGCACTCTGGTTCTGAAACATAAGATAGACGGGGTTAGTTATTTTGCACTCTATGGACATCTTTCACCAAAAAGTATTTCTCATCTAAGACAGGGGCAAAAAGTGACGGCGGGAGAAATAGTAGGGGAGCTTGGTGATGAAAGTGAAAATGGAAACTGGCCACCGCATCTTCACTATCAAATTAGTATTCAGGATCCGGGTGAGGCGGACATGCCCGGTGTTGTCTCAGAAGAAGAACATGAGGAGGCTTTGAAACTCTATCCCGATCCCAGGATTTTGATTGGGGATATATATTGATTTGAGTGTTTAAGACCTGTCACTTCTGGTTAAAAACTCCAAACCTGAGTTCGATAGACAAATTTATTATACAAGGAGCCTGAAAAGAGGATTCAACAGATGAGGATGTTCATCAGAATATAGAAAGATCCAACGAACACCCCTCTAAATCTCCCCTTGTTAGGGGAGACTTTTCCATTAATCAAACTCAGGTGCCAAAATTTAGTCCGACAGGTAATACACAATTGTAGAAACCACTCGCACTTTTTTGATATGTGGATTGTTGTTGTCGCGATCCATAATGCTGAACTGACCCTGCGAAGCAGTTTTGATTTTGCCGAGTTTTGAGTTTGAATCCTCTGCGAATTTCTCGGCAACCTGACGCGCCTCCTTGGTCGCCTGTTCAATCATGTCCGGTTTAATCTCATTCAAACGCGTAAAGATGTATTCTGGACGAATTTCATACTCATTTCCACTGAGTGTAACGCCCTGTTTTCCAAGTTCAACCAGCTCACTCATTATGCTTCTGACATTCTCAACATTTTCAGAGTATATCGTAGCTGATTGAGATGCAATATAGCGATACTGAAAATTTTCGTTTCCACCGTAACGCTGGGCCGATCGGTCGGTAAGTAGGGGAGTCGAGAACGCTATCTCATCCTCTGAAATCCCATTCTCAACAAGAAAATTTTGGACCATTTCTGCGCTGCTGTCCAGCGATTGATAAACACCGTCCAGGCTATTACTGGCTTCCGTGAACTGAATTGGCCAAATTACGATATCGGCGAGATGCTCCTGTTCGGCAAGACCTTTGACGGTTACTGTTCGTTCAAAGCTCTTAAAATCTATAGCAGCCTTGCTGATGAAATATCCAAGGGAAGTGAAGCCCAGAACGATTGAAATCCCCATGACAACCATTCCGGCATTTTTATATTTATCCATATCACTCAAGGTTATAAAGTCGTAATCATTGAAATTTCATGTACGGAGTGAAGTCATAGAAGTTCCCGAAATTTAACAGGTTTACTGCTGTTTGAAATAATTTATCAAATCAGGAATCCGCTTGCAGCTCCCTTAACATCTGCTTTCTTAAATTTCAGCTCAAATGTTGTTCCGGTTCCGTTTGAAATATATCTATTTTCACCGTCAAGCTGTTTCGTTAAAAGATCGATTAATTCAAGACCAAGAGAAGAGTGTTTTTTCTCATCAAAATCATCCGGTAACCCAACGCCATCATCCACCACACGAATGGTTACCATATCACTTTCTTCATCGGCTTGAATTTGTATTGTCCCCTTATCTCTGCCGATAAAACCGTGTTTCAAGATGTTGCTAATGACTTCATTGATTAACAGGGAGCAGGGTACACTTTGGTTAATATTTAACTCTATGGGTTGGAGATCGAAATCAATATTTACCTCAGTATCGGCCTGCAGGGTTTCAACAATGCTGTTACTAAGTGATTTAAGGCTGTCGGAAAACTGAAGTTTTGAAAAATTATTTGCTTTGTAGAGCTGCTCATGAATTCCAGCCATGGATTTAATTCGAAGTACGCTTTCCAGTAACTGACGATTCAACTCTTCACTTTCGCTGTTCATCGCCTGCATCTGCATTAAGCTTGATACAATAGCCAGATTGTTTTTTACGCGGTGATGAATTTCAGCAAACAGGGTTTCTTACGCTTCTCTTCAGTAATATCCCGGATTGTATGGATGACGAACTCTACATCATCGTTGTCATTTTTAATGGGGATATTTTGAAGCTCATAGAATTTGGTATCATTAAACTTATTGTGAGCATCTCCCTCAGTAACTTTTAACACACCGGTCTTATCTGGCTCTCCTGTCTTAATCACTTTCTTGAAAGAGTGCAATTGCTTTTTTCCCTCTGCCTCATCAAGATCTACTGGAAATGCATCAAAAAAATGGTTTGTTGATTGCTGCAGATACCGGCTTAGAGAAGACACTTTGAAAACTTTCATTTGTCTCAATGATGGTAAAATCCGGAGCTTTGGCATCAATCACCACTGCCGGCAGCGGTAAATGTTTAAATAGTGATTTATAGTCCTGAACTGGGGACATGATTCAAATAACGCTTAGAATTTCCGGTTTATATAATGAATCGGGGGGAGGGTTCTGCCAAGATAGTTTTTTGACGAACCTAAAGATTAAATTTTCTTAATAAAAGGTAATGTAAATATCCACCCGAGCAAACAGTTTTTTTGACTTATGATCCACGGGCAGTATGCTTTGAAATTATATAAATTCAAAATGTAGCGAATAAATAGTGGTTGATTTACCCACAAAAGAGCATACACGCCGATAAGGTGTTCTTTACAGATCCAAAGAATTCAGGGAGTTTAATTCGTATTCGTCAGAGAGAAGCTGTTATTTTACCTGACCAAGAATACAATATCTGACTAACCACAAACGCTTTGAATACAGACGAGTTAATACAAATTCGTAAAGAATTGCATGGCAACCCGGAACTCTCCGGCTGCGAATCGGAGACGGCTTTACGGATTATTGAAGAGCTAAAAAAGTGTGATCCTGATGAGCTTCTAACCCAATTGGGTGGTACCGGCATCGCTGCAAAATTTAGTTCCGTGAACGATCCTGTAAAGACAATTCTGTTTCGGGCAGAGCTGGATGCAATTGCAGTTCGCGAAGAGACCGGTTTAACATACAGTTCGAAGAATAACGGAGTTATGCACGGCTGCGGACATGACGGCCATATGTCTATCCTTTTAGGTGTGGCAAAGAAATTGGCCACAGAGAGGCCTGCGAACAAAAACGTTTGGCTTCTGTTTCAACCGGCCGAAGAGACAGGGGAGGGGGCCGAGCGAGTATTGCAGGATGATAAATTTGATGTTGTTCAACCCGATTTTGCTTATGCGCTTCACAACCTGCCGGGCTATCCGGAAAATCAGGTGGTTGTTAAAAAGGGTGTATTCGCGGCAGCATCCATCGGAGTTCAGGTTAGGTTTAAGGGGAAATCCAGTCACGCCGCTTACCCCGAACAGGGGATGAATCCGTCACGGGAAGTTTCAGAACTGGTTCAGTTTGCTAATCTGGAGTTTGATGATTTTAAATCAAAAAATTCCATCAACAAGATTGTGACTACGTATATTAGTTTGGGGGAGAGGGCATTTGGGATAAGTCCGGGTGAAGGTGAAGTTGGATTTACGATTCGATCCTCTTCAGATGAAGAGCTAACTGGAGCTGTAGATAAATTAAGGGAGAAGATTCACTCTTTAGGGGAAATTTTTAAAGGAGATATTTCATTTGATTTGGTTGAGCCATTTGCGGCAACGGTGAACGATCCTGATGGCGTGGAGAGAGTCATTGCGTCGACATCAGAAGTAGGTTTGAATCTGAAAGAGTTGGATGCGCCATTTCCCTGGAGTGAGGATTTTGGGTCATTCTGCAAGAGATGTCCCATTACGCTATTTGGTTTAGGGACCGGTGAGGAGCATCCTCCGCTTCACTCCGAAAAATACGATTTCAATGACGAGTTGATTCAGGCGGGTGTGAAGATGTTTATTAATTTGATTGAGTAATAGTCCGACTTCCAGGTCACATCTCAATACTACCGGTGTGCCATGCCTACGGCATTCTTGAATGTGTTCACACTTCATAATACCACAGGTTGAAACCTGTGTCTATGATGTTGATCATGGCTACGCCAATTAATTTTGACAGCAGACTTGGAGTAAAAGTTTAAATCTTTTGCTACAAGGATTTTTTAAGAATTCAGAGGTTTTGGAGTTGTTTAACGAAATTGAGTGTCTTTAGACACGAATCACATCGTAGCCCCACAATTCATTGTGGGGTTCATAATGGTCACCCAGATTATGCAGTGCCGTAGGCACGGCACACAGAATACAAAATGAATGTTATCAATCCGGAATGCGAGCCCCCCGTGTATCATGCCTACGGCATTCAAGGCTTTTTTCCATTTTTTCCACCACAGGTTGAAACCTGTGGCTATGATGTTGGCCATGGCTACGCCGTTTGGATCATGAACCGAAATATAATTTGGCAGAAAGGTTTCCAAATCATTGTATTCGATACAAATATTATATGAACTGTAATTCAAGATCTATTATAGATGTTGGGTTATATAAAATCTTCCGGTTATTATCCTGGAGTATATTCATAGCGATTAACTACGATATTTCTAAAACCAGTGTCGTTAGACACGAATCACATCATAGCCCCACAATTCATTGTGGGGTAATCAGAATGTCATCCTGATATATCAAGTGCTGGAGGCACGGTGCAAAAATATTTTGTTCTTAAATATGAAATTGTGAATTTATTTATGGAGTATTTAGCCGTTGTATGGATAAAAAAAGAGAATCCATTTTTAATAATTAAAATCAGGGGATATGGCAAATACGTACTGTAAAATTTATCTGCATACCGTCTTTGCGGTCAAGTTCATGAAAGCACAGATCAAACCGAAGTGGGAAAATAGATTACATTCGGTAATTGGTAGTTTAATTAATCAGTCAGGAGGGAAGTCAATTATTGTAAATGGGACTTCTGATCATATTCATTGCTGTTTTTATAAGAAACCTATCGTTTCAGAGTCTGAATTGATGAAGATAGTCAAGGCAAAGTCGTCCAAATGGATAAATGAATCCGGACATTTAGATCATAGATTTTCGTGGCAAAAAGGTTTTGGATGTTTTTCTTTTTCTGAATCTCAGAGAAATCAGGTTTATAGATACATCAAGAATCAAAAAGAACATCATAAAAAATTGGGATTTTGGGAAGAGTATTTAAAGCTGCTTGAATCTTCCAATATTGTATTTGACGAAAAATATATCTTTCACGAATTAGAGTGAAAAAAAACGGTAACCGTGTTCCATGCCTACGGCATTCTGGACTTTTTTCTCATTTTATCTACCACAGGTTGAAACCTGTGGCTATGATGTTGGCCACGGCTACGCCGTTTGGATTTGGAAGCTAATTCAATCTGTCTGAGTGATTTAAATTTTTTTTAGTAGAGGTTTCAAATGTTGTCAAACCAGCTATAATGGTATTGCATCTATATTATTTGCAAGAAATATGTGGTTGTAAAACCAGTGTCGTCAGACACGATAGCACATCATAGCCCCACAATTCATTGTGGGGTTTGAATCAGATCCTAACGAATAGCAAGTGCCGCAGGCACGGCTCATATCATATAGATCAGACCATAAAATATCATACGAATAGATGATTTAACAACGTTTCATTTACAGAATTCAAAATAGTTGTTTACTATTACAGCTAAATAATATGGGAACGCAAGTAAATTCGTCAAAGATCAAAATAAGACCATGAAATTAACATTTACATCCATTATAACACTACTCTTACTGTTAGTTTTAAACCCTGAGAATGTATTATCTCAGGTACAAAATGAAGCTGAAATCTCATCATCAGAAATGAGAAATATGCTGGATTCAAATCAGATTCCGCTTCACAGAGCAACGAATACCGAAGGGTCCCCTTATCTTTTCGATGATTTTTATGAAGGTATTGTCTCCCTTGAAAACGGGTATACTACTCGTCCACTGCAAATTCGATACAATACACATACCCAGAGTATCGATTTTGTGAGCGGTAATCTTGCATTCAATGTCAGCGGCGAACAAATTGAATCTTTTGAATTTACAGTAAATGGAAAGGAGCACCAATTCAAAAAAGGATTTGATCTGCGCGGGATTTCCGAGGATGATTTTGTTGAAGTAGTTTCTGAAGGGGAAGCCACATTTGTAGTTCGCCACAACACAAATTTCTTCGAAGACGCTGCCAGTTATGGACAGGCAACGCAACAAGATCGATATGTTACGGACGAGGTCTTTTACCTGAAGGTGGATAACGATGATTTTAACAGAATCCGAAGACCCAACCAAAGAAGGGTATTGAAGAATTTCGATCGTTTTGAAAATGAATTAGAGCAATTTGCAGAACAGCAGAATTTAGACTTTGCAAACAGGCTGGATATAGCTCGCTTAGTGGATTATTACAACTCGCTGGCCGAATAGCCATAAACTCAAAGCATTGTTCGAATTGACATAAAACCTGACCGCAATCGGAAGGCAGTCAGGTAAAAGGAATTGAAAATTTATTAGCTATCACTCTACATGCAACGATCTCCGTCCGAATCTCTTCAGCCTTCACTTATTGAACTTAGCCGTTCCGCACTAGAACAGAACTTCTCGTTTTTACAAAGCAGGGCTAAAAATGGAGTTCGAATCTCTTCGGTAATCAAAGGGAATGCATATGGTCACGGAATCTCCTCATTTATTCCGTTAGCGGAATTATGCGGGATTGATCATTTTTCGGTGTTTAGTGCTGATGAGGCTGAAGGAGTGCTGAAATTCAGGTCAAATCCCGATACGGATGTTATGATTATGGGAATGGTACGGGATGAGGAATTATCCTGGGCGATTAAAAATGGTATTGAGTTTTATCTTTTTGAGATGGAACGCCTGGACAGAGCGCTTGAAGAAGCCGGTAAATTAGGAAAAAAAGCCAGGGTGCATCTTCAGATCGAAACCGGAATGCACCGTACCGGATTTGAGAAGCCGGAATGGGAAACAGTATTTCAGAAGATTAAGGAAAATCCGGAATCTTTTGATTTGAAAGGGATCTGCACACACTATGCGGGGGCTGAAAGTGTAGCCAATTACTTCAGGATTCAGAAACAGAATGAAACCTTTCGAGAAGCTTTGGAAATGGCCAAATCAATGTTTGACCAAATGCCTCCCGTTCACGCTTCTAGCTCGGCTGCATTTTTGACCATGCCAGATAAACAGTACGATATGGTTCGCATTGGCATTGCTCAGTACGGTTTTTGGCCCAGCCGGGAGACATATATGCATCACGCTAAAGCCAGTGAGTTTGATAAAGACCAGGATCCGCTTCGAAGGGTAATGACATGGAAAAGCGAGGTAATGAGTACTAAATGGGTAAAGGCCGGAGATTTTATTGGCTATGGAAATGTATACATGGCGGGCCGGGATATGCGTATAGCCACTGTACCTATTGGGTATACACACGGATTTGGAAGAAATCTGACAAACTCGGGTTATGTATTAATCGGCGGAGAGAGAGCAAACGTATCCGGTTTAGTAAACATGAATATGATTACAGTTGATATCACGGATATTCCCGGGGTTGAAAAAGGGAATGAAGTTGTTTTGATTGGTCATCAGGGGGATGATCAGATCACCGTAGCTTCTTTCGGTGAGATGACCAATAATCTTAATTACGAAATCCTGACCCGGCTTCCGGCTTCAATTCCCAGAATTGTAGTGGATTGAGTGGAGGATCGCTGGGATAAATCCACTGGAAGATATAAGACCTGACAGGTTTTGAAAACCTGCCAGGTCTCGTCTCCAAGCCAAATCCAAACGGCGTAGCCGTGACCGACATCATAGCCACAGGTTTCAACCTGTG
>NZ_JAWLDW010000104.1:0-9472 GCF_041686455.1 Rhodohalobacter sp. | reverse complement strand
TTCGAACCGATGCCCCAGCTTCTGGCCATCGCAGAGTTTGTCACCAAACTGCACGCCATCTGTTCAGAAAGCGGTATGATAGCCAACTTTTCACAGCGTGTAGTAGAAAATAAAGATAAAGTTTTGGTTGGAGAGAAAGACGCATACGAACCGCGAGCCCGCCACTGCTTTCGCCCGCCTGTTGACCAGAAACGAGGTAAATCGATCCCGGATATGAATACAAAAAAATCTACCATACAGCAACCAAAAGAAACAAACGCATGAACATTCTCCGCGGACTCATTGGAATGGCCGTAATTATTGGCATTGCCCTTCTTCTAAGTAAAAACAGAAAAGCCGTTAACTGGAAACTTGTTGGTACGGGACTGGGAATTCAGTTTATATTGGCTGTTTTTATTCTTAAAGGTTCTGATATGGCCGAAGTCTGGGCTCCACTGGGCTGGCCTAAAGCATTCTTCAGCTGGGTGTCCAGTTTTTTTGTTGTAGTACTCGATTTTACCACAGCAGGTGCAGAGTTTATTTTTGGTGATCTTGCTAAAAGCCCGGGAATGGAGGGCAGTTTAGGAAACTTCTTTGCATTTCAGGTGCTGCCAACTATTGTCTTTTTTGCATCACTGACTGCCATTCTATATCACTACGGTATACTTCAGAGAATTGTGAGCTTAATGTCGCGAGGAATGCAGAAAGTGATGGGTACATCCGGAGCAGAATCACTTTCTGTAGTTGCAAATGTATTTGTGGGTCAAACAGAGTCCCCTCTTGTTATTAAACCCTACATCAGCAAAATGACTCAATCTGAGTTATTGACTGTTATGACCGGTGGTATGGCTACAATAGCAGGTGGAGTTATGGCAGCTTATGTTCAGATGCTTGGTAACTCGTATTCTTTGGCCAATGATGTATCCCTTGATGTTGGACGCCTGCTTTTTGCAGAGCAGCTTTTGGGTGCAAGTTTGATGGCTGCTCCGGCGGCCCTGGTAATCGCAAAAATTCTTTATCCGGAAAATGCAGAACCGGCCACCAAGGGTGATGTAAAAATGAGTGTTGAAAAAACTGATGCCAACGGTATTGATGCGGCGGCAACGGGTGCAGGTGTTGGACTCAAACTAGCAGCTAATGTAGGCGCGATGCTTCTGGCTTTTATTGCGTTGCTGGCAATGGCAAATTACTTCCTTTTCGAAATAGGTGAAATCACCGGCTTCAACGCGCTGTTTCCAGGTTTTGATTTAACCATCGAAACCTTGCTCGGATGGTTGTTGGCTCCCATAGCCTTTCTCATGGGCGTGCCTTGGGCCGATGCTGTGAATATGGGTTCACTGCTGGGTACTAAGGTAGTTTTAAATGAATTTGTAGCTTATCTGCAGATGGCTGATATGGTTTCTGAGGGAACACTATCGCCTAAAACTATCACTATGGCTACATTTGCTCTGTGTGGCTTTGCCAACTTTTCATCAATCGCTATTCAGATTGGCGGTATTGGCGGTTTGGCACCCAATAGAAAATCTGATTTGGCCAGATTCGGACTTCTTGCAGTGTTAGCAGGAACGATGGCGAACATGATGACGGCAACTATTGCCGGAATTCTTTTTTGATTTCGATGTTAAATCATAATTCGTTGAATCAAATAGAATATATAGGCTATAATAATTTTATTTTCTTACCCCGTAATTAATGGTATTTTTCAAGGTCTATTGAAAATAGATTTTTAATGACGGTTAAACGTTTTCTACTCTATGAAGGTTAACCACTACCTATCCGTTTTACTTTTACTGACTCTTTTGCTTGGCGGCTGTGATACAAGTTTTCAACAAACTGACTCGCCCGTTCTCGCAAGAGCAGGTGGTGAAACACTGACTTTGCAGATGGCACTCGATGAGATTCCTGCATCCATACTGGAACAAGACTCTATTCAAGCTGTCGATCAGTTTACGGAGCAGTGGATCCAATCTGCTGTAACTGTAGAGCATGCGGAGAATATTGGCTTGGTTCGAACTCCGGAAGTGAATCGTAAAATTCAGCGTCTAAGACATCAAATTTTAGAACAAGCCCTAAAAGATTATATCATCGATAGAAATATCAACGATATTCAAGTTACACGTGAGGAAGCACAGACCTATTATCAGACTCATAAAGATCAGTTTACGTTAAATGAAAAGTATATTCGCTATAGACACATCACCACTCAAACAAGAACGGACGCAGATAATGCAAACCGGGCCCTAATACGAGGTGAGGACTGGAGGGATATTCTTGATGACTATAGCGTGAATCCGGATTTACAATTCAGGCAGTCGCAGCAGTTCTGGCCTATTTCTATGGCTGGAGGTGATATTTCTATGCTAAACAATTACCTTAATGTTATAGGGTTAACGGAGCGTTCTCCCATCTACTTTCACAGTGGCCAATATCATCTTGTTCAGCTGATGGAAGAGAGACCGGCAGGTGATAACCCTGACCTGGACTGGTTGATTCCGCAAATTGAGGAGTGGCTTAAACTTGAAAAAGCCCGCAGAATAACCAATAGTTATATACGTAATCTGTATCTTGAGGCGAACGCGAATAATGAAATAGATCGTAAGAACGTTACGGATATCGAACAAATACTATCTGATTACAAACTATCAACAAATTAATTAGCAACAGACTCTAGTTTATAATGAATCAATTTTTGAAACAGCTTCTCTTTTTTATTGCAATAATCTCACTTTTCACTTCTTCCCTTCTTGCGCAAGAAACGAATGTGGCAGATCGTATCATTGCTGTTGTAAATGATCGAATCATCCTGAAATCTGACGTGGACGAGGAAGTCAGTCAATATATGAATCAGGCAGAGGCACAAGGCCAGGAAATTAGTTTTGATGAAGATCTTTGGTATAGCGCTCTTCAAAGTATGGTAGACAACTACGTGATGCTGGAAAGAGCAAAGGTTGACTCTATCACCGTTTCTGATGAGATGGTAAACCGCCAAATGGATGCAAGAATTAACGACTTGATTCAGCAAGCGGGTGGTGAACGTGCTGTTGAAGAAGCGTTTGGGAAAAGTATCATACAGCTCCGGGCGGACTTCAGAGATCAGTTCCGCGAACAGATGGTTGTACAGCGTGTGCAACAGACGAAAATGAGTGAAATCAACATTACCAGACCTGAGGTTGAGAACTTTTTCAATGATATACCGGAAGAACAGCTTCCTACCATACCGGAACAGGTTGGAGTATCACAAATTGTTGTGATACCTCCTCCGCTTGATGATGCTCGAAGTGCTGCATTTCAGAAAGCAGAAGCCATCAGAGATTCGATCATAAACCATGGAAAAGATTTTGAAGAGATGGCAAGAAAGTACAGTGAGGACCAGTCAGCCCAGCGAGGCGGATCATTGCCGATGCTGTCTGTGAACGATTTGGTTGCAAATTATTCCGCTGCGGCAACCGCCATCGAGGTTGGAGAAATTTCTGAAGTAGTACGCACTGAATTCGGCTATCACATTATTCGGCTGGATGATCGTCGGGGTGATCAGATAGAAACCAGCCACGTTTTGATTGAAATTGATGAAGCGCTTGTTGATGAAGATCAGGCGATAGAGAAACTTAATTCTATTCGTGATAGCGTAATGAATCATGACAAGCGATTTGCCGATATGGCCAGAAGGTATTCTGAAGATGAAGAGACCAAAGCTCTAGGAGGACGAATTGTTAACAGGCAAACCGGTGAACGGCTCATACCGATTAGTCAGCTCGAGCCTGCACTTTACAGAATTGTTCTGCTACTGGAGGAAGAAGGCCAAATTTCTGAACCTCGCTCCTACAATCCACCACGTCAAAATGCTAGTAAAGCATTTCGAATCGTAAGATTGGATCGGCACATACCTGAGCATACTGCAAGTCTGGAGCAAGACTATGATCGTATACGAGAAATTGCCCTTCAACAAAAGCAGATGGAGGAGTTCAGAACCTGGCTTGAAGAGTTGAGAGATGAGGTATTCATAGAGTTTAAAATTCCTATGCCCGATGTAGACAGACTATCAGACCCCATGCAGGAACCCGAACCGGCTACACCTTAATTTGGAATAAATGAGTTCAGAAACACTTCAGGATCCGGTGGAAGCCGCTGAAAAATTTAGCAGTGCCGTATCAGCGATAAAAGATGAAATTTCGAAAGTGGTTGTTGGCCAGAGAGATGTTGTAGATCAGCTTCTGATCTCCCTTTTTTCCGGCGGACACTGTGTATTGGTTGGAGTTCCGGGTCTGGCAAAAACCCTGCTCATCCAAACTGTAGCCGAAACGATGAATCTTTCATTTAGTCGTATTCAGTTCACACCAGATCTGATGCCGGGTGACATCACAGGAACTGAAGTCATTGAGGATGATAAAAAGACCGGACGTAAGCATTTTAAGTTCATAAAAGGTCCTATATTTGCCAATATCGTTCTGGCTGATGAAATTAATCGAACACCTCCAAAAACCCAGGCTGCACTGCTTGAGGGGATGCAGGAGCATAAAATAACCGCCTCCGGACAGACATTTACACTTGATGATCCGTTTTTTGTGCTCGCTACTCAGAACCCGATTGAACAGGAAGGAACCTATCCCCTTCCTGAAGCACAGCTGGACCGTTTTATGTTTCATATTCATCTTAATTACCCACATCCGGATGAAGAGAAGCAGATTGTAAAACAGACAACCTCTGCCCAAAGAAAAAGGATTAATTCCGTACTGGAAAAGAGCCAAATTCTTGATTTTCAAAAACTGATCCGGGAAGTTCCAGTTCCTGAAAACGTATTAGACAAAACCATAAAACTTGTGACTCAAACGCGCCCGAAAACGGAACAGTCACCTGAATTTGTTGACAAATATTTAAGCTGGGGAGCCGGACCCAGAGCATCCCAATATTTGATTCTGGGTGCAAAAACAAAAGCTCTTTCTGACGGTCGATATAACGTTGAGTTGGAAGACATCAAAGCACTTGCCACTCCTGTACTTCGTCATCGTATAGTGACCAATTACGCGGCGGAAGCAGAAGGCCTATCAACGGTGGATATTATCAATCATCTGTTAGACAGACTCTAAAGACAGAAAAGCAGAATAAATCAAATGATCCGGTAGACTATGCAGATTGCATTTTTCCAGGGTATCAGTCCCATCTTGCCGGTAATTATTCTTTTTGCACTCGCAATTTTTACCACCGGAGTTTCTTACTTCACATACCGGAACCTGAAAAAAGGTCATCCGTTTAAAAAATGGACTTTAATCACGCTTCGGTCAGTCGCTTTTCTGATCCTGATCGCCCTGCTGTTTAACCCGTTTCTCTCATTTGAATCCGTCACAACTGAGTCTCCACAAATTGCGGTTTACTACGACAACTCCATAAGCACTTCTCTTGAAAAAGGCGACTACACCGGGCTCGAAATGTATCGTCAGCGAAAGGATCAGTTTACCGATTCAAGAGATCAGCGATTTACCTACTCGGAGCATCTGTTTGATACAGAAATTATTTCCGGCAGCGAATTAACTTCGGATGGCACTGGAACCCACATCAATGCAGTGATGAACCATATACTGGAGAATGAAAATCAGTATAAAGCTGCTCTGCTTATCAGTGATGGAATTTCTACACAGGGAAGAAATCCGGTGTTTACCGCTACTCAGCTCTCTATTCCTGTATTTACTGTTCCATTGGGAGATACCACAGCCGTTCGGGATTTGGCAATTGCGGAGGTCAACTATAATGACCCCGTCTATACCAATACCCTAAATCGTATTGAGGCAGAAATTCAGTATCAGCGAGCTGAGAATGAACAGACAGAGGTCAGACTCATTGAAAATGGAACGGTTGTTGAATCTGCTGAAGTAGATTTTCAGTCATCATCAGGAACTCGTCTCATTGAATTTGAAAGACAGTATAGTGAACCCGGTATTTACGATGTAACTGTAGAAGCCGTACCCCTTGAAAATGAGTTTACGACTGAAAATAACAGCTTCTCTTTCACCCTGGATGTTTTAGATGATAAAACCAGAATACATTCCATCGCTTTCGAAATTCATCCTGATGTAGCAGCAATCCGCAATCAGATCGCCACTGATATTCAAAATGAACTCATTCAAACTACATGGCTGGGCGGAGAGCAGTTTTCAGGTACGGACCCGTTTTCACCCGAGTTTAATCGGGATGAGGTTGATCTCTTCATAATCCATGGCGAACCGCCTGCGGATTCAGCTGTAGCAGACAGAATCGTAAACCTTTTTGATCAAAAACCTGTCATTTATTTTACACTTCCTTCATCATTTGATGGAACATCCCCCTTTAATGAGTTAAAAATCGCAACGCAAGAAACTACCGGTTCACCCATTGATATTCGACCGGTTAGAACATCATCAGATTTGTCTCATCCCCTGCTGGAGCTGACGATACCGCCTGAACGCTCGCTTCCTGCACTGAAATCCCATCAAAGCGAGTACTCGCTTTCGCCTGCCGGACAGACGCTGATCAGAGCAAATTTTCAGGGTACGGAGACCAATATTCCGGTTTTAGTTTCTGATGAAGGTGCGAATCGCCGACTGGCAACAGTGAACGCTTATGGATGGTATCAATATCGGGTAAATCGTCAGGATGATTCTGGACAGTTTTTCAAAAATCTAATGGATAACCTCGTTTCATGGGCATCCACTTCGCCCGACCGCAGAACTTTGACCATTGAACCTATAAAAAGTAACTATACCGAAAATGAAACAGTTCAAATTCGGGGAACGCTCATCAACGAAAGAGGTGAACCCGAGCAAAATGGCTCAATTGATGTAAAAATATTTAACATTAACGGTGAAACGGAGCTGAGTTCATTCAGATTGAGGCACACCGGTTCAGGGAACTACATCGCCGACATTGGTACTCTTCCAAGCGGGACATACAGAGCGGAGGGTTCTGCATTTTTAAATAACAGGGATCTGGGATCTGATGAGGCGCGAATAAATGTCGGGCAGTCAAACGTAGAAATCATAAATAGTCAGCGAGATGATGCAACGCTCAGAAGCATTGCACTGAATAGCGGCGGACTCTTTCTGGAAGATCTGAATTTTGACAGGTTCAACAACTTTTTAGAAGATCAGAATCTGTATGAATCGGTAGAAGAAATTTCTGTTACGCAATCCTATCTGAGAGAATACAACGCTATCTGGTTTGCACTGGTGATCCTTCTTTTAACGGCAGAGTGGGTTTTACGAAGATCACTTTCATTGCCTTAATTGACAAACCGACTCAATTTAAGTCATCCATTATTATTTAATCTAATCCATCTGTTCCCTGATACTTTCCATTAACTACACTATATTATACTACTTGTACAAACTTGAGTTTGACATTAATAAGTTGCCATTGTCAGTTTGAGTACAGTTTCGATCGCAGCATGCTCGGAATATCGCTCTATCAGACGCTCTGGATTTAGAATCACTCTTATTTCAAACTCAATTTACACGAATAAAGATTTTATATTTACACTTTATTAATTAATCGCAAATCAACAATCATAAATAATAACTTCAGAACGACGGATTTTATGAAATACATATTTCAAACAACAACTATACTGGCCATTACCGGCTTATTTATTTTTTCAGGATGCGAGTCAGAAAACTACAGTCCTGATGCTGATTTAAGTTCAAAAGCCGACAGCGTCAGTTACAGCATCGGATATCTTCAGGGCTCGGGAATGGCTCAGGAAGGATTAACCGATATCGAAATGAAAAACTTTGTTGCCGGATTTCAGAAAGCATTGGATGAAGAAGATCCGGAAATGGAAATGGCGGCCATGCAGCAGACAATTCAGTCCTACATGATGGAAGTACAGCAGCAACAAGAGATGGAGCGATCTGAGCAGGCTGAAGGACAGCAAGCCGAAGGACAGGCCTTTCTCGAAGAGAACGCTGAAAAAGAGGACGTAATGGTAACCGAGTCCGGACTTCAATACAGAGTTGTGGAAGAGGGAACCGGTGAGCGTCCTGAAGTTACCGATGAAGTGGAAGTTCACTATCGGGGTACTCTCATTACAGGAGAAGAATTTGACAGCTCATACAGCAGAGACCAAACCGCTACATTTCCATTAGACGGAGTAATACCCGGCTGGACTGAGGGTCTACAGTTGATGCGTGAAGGTGCAACTTATGAGTTCTTTATTCCTTCTGAACTGGCATATGGAACCAACCCACCTCCCGGAAGTATTATTCTTCCCGGTTCAGTTCTGATCTTTGAAGTTGAATTGATCGACATCAAAGAGTAATACTCTTTATTATCTTTTTTCAAAGTATGAGACGTGAGTCATAAAACTCTCACGTCTCATTTTTCATATCTCACATCTATCCTATGGATCCCCTCAAAAATACCGTTCATGTTCGTGCAAAAGCACTTGAACTGGGGTTTGACCGGTGCGGATTTGCCAAAGCCGGAAAACTGGACGAGGATGCCTTTCGGCTTGAAGAGTGGCTGAAAAATGGCAGCCATGGCAATATGGATTGGATGGAAAACTATTTCGATAAAAGAGTTGATCCAACGAAACTTGTTCCAGGAGCCCAGAGTGTGGTGAGCGTCATTGCGGGCTACCGTTTTAAAGAGAATGAGGTTTTTGATCAGGGGCACAACGCTCCGAAAATTTCTAAATATGCCAGAGGCCGGGATTATCATAAGCTTTTCAAAAATCGCCTAAAGCATCTTTTTCAATACACGCAGGAACTCATCGGCGACATAAACGGCCGAATTTTTGTGGATTCTGCACCGGTTCTTGATCGTGCATGGGGAAGACTGGCCGGAAACGGCTGGATCGGTAAAAACAGCATGCTGATGAATAAAACGCACGGCTCCTGGTTTTTTATTGGAGAGATGATTATTGATGTTCCTTTTGTGTACGATGGTCCCGAAACCGATCACTGCGGTTCATGTACAAAATGCATTGACGCATGCCCTACTGATGCTATCTATGAGCCACAAAAAGTGGACGGCAGCAAGTGTATCTCCTACCTAACAATCGAGATGAAGGAGACGATGCCGGATGAATTCAAAGAACAGCTTGGCGAATGGATGTTTGGTTGTGATATCTGCCAGGATGTATGCCCCTGGAATCGGAAAGCTGAATACGGATCATATGATGATCTGAAACCACGGGAAAAGGTTCTCTACCCTGCCGATCGAAAATGGAGTGAAATCACAAAAAAAGAGTTCAACGATATATTTGAAGGGAGTGCAGTTCGCAGAGCTACTCATCGATGGTTTGTGAGAAATGCCCGGATCGCAGAGAAGAATCTTGATATAGATTGATTTATTACCTGCAAGATAAATAACGCGTCCGTTCAAGCTTGTCGAGAACTCCGTGATATAAATAAGAGCTTCTCGATTACATTACGGTTCACTTCGATCACCTTCATTGCACTCGAAGTGACGTAATGTGTTATACGGTATTTAATGTATTTATAGTCAATTCGAGACTGCCTCTGCT
>NZ_JAWLDW010000103.1:3513-9577 GCF_041686455.1 Rhodohalobacter sp. | reverse complement strand
GCTGCTACGGATGCGAGCTGGTTGAGCGGGGTTTGTGATCCGTAGTAGTTGACTTTAATTCCATCAAGCAGGGAAGTGGTGGCTTTTCCGGCACGGATATGCGACAGCTCTTTTTTACAAAAACCGGCGGCCTCTTTCATTTTATCTTCGGCGTCTTCGATAATTAACTGAATTTCTTCTGGTATCATAGCAGTCTGTACGAGTTAAATGAAAAGGTTTGCTGAGTTAACGTATCTGAATCAACTTCAGCAGCTTTATAAACAGAGATTGAATTTAATAAAATGGTTAATCATCCCAAACAACCGTTGTGCCAACTGCTTCTTCAGAGCAGACAACTCTTTTGAGATTTCCTTTTTCATTCATGTTAAAAACAATGATTGGAGTCTCGTTGTCGCGACAGAGAGTGAATGCTGTAAGATCCATTACATCGAGTCTTCGGCGCAGAATTTCGTCACCGGTAATAGTGTTGAACTTAACGGCTCCACTGTTCTTTTCCGGATCAGAGTCGTAAATACCGTCAACGCGGGTTCCTTTTAAAATTACATTCGCTTCAATTTCGATGGCGCGCAGAGAGGCTGCAGTATCTGTTGTGAAGTATGGATTTCCTGTACCGGCGCCAAAAATCACAACCCGGCCTTTTTCCAGGTGACGAATAGCTCTTCGGCGAATGTATGGTTCGGCAATCTCTTCCATGCGAATGGCGCTCATTAGTCTGGTGTGAACACCTTTGCGCTCCAGAGCATCCTGAAAAGCCATACTGTTGATCATGGTTGCAAGCATTCCCATGTAATCTCCTTGCACGCGATCCATGCCTTCTGTAGCTCCTTTTACACCGCGAAAAATATTTCCTCCGCCAATCACTACAGAAACTTCTACCCCTTCAGCCTGTACTGCTAATACTTCATCTGCATACTGAGTTAGGATATCTGCATCAATTCCGTGTCCCTGTTCTCCTAAAAGTGCTTCGCCGCTTAATTTGAGCAGTATTCTCTTATATTGATTTGCCACTGGTCATTTATTTAGAAGTTCATTGATATAAAAAAGGCCACCATTTGAAGGTAGCCTTTTTTGAAGATAAATATTTAAGCTTCGCCAAGCTGCATTCGATAGAATGACTTGACGAGTGGAGCATCGTTTTGCTCCAGATACTCTTTAACGGTTATGCCGTTATCTTTAACAAATTTCTGTTCATGCAGAACACGTTCTTCGTAGAATCTTCGAAGTTTACCTTTAGACGCTTTTTCAGCAATCTCTTCAGGCTTCCCTTCATTGATTAACTGCTCTTTCGCAATTTCCAGCTCTTTTTCTACGACAGAAGCATCTACGCCATCACGAGTAGCGGCCAGAGGATTCATCGCGGCAATCTGCATGGCAACATCTTTGCCTACATTATCGTCAGTAAGCTTGCCGTCAAACTCTACGAGAACTCCAAGTTGATTGCCTGGGTGAATGTAGTCTACGAGTGTTCCTTCAGTTGTTAATAGAACTACGCGGGCAATCTCAATTTTCTCACCAATTTTGCCAACCATCTCTTCAAGATGTTTTTCGGCAGTGAGCCCGTCAATTTCAACACTCATCAGGTCTTCAGAGCTGCTGATATCATTTTCGTACGCAGCTTCTAGAAACTTATTTGCCTGGTTCTGGAAATCTTCGTTTCTAGCTACAAAGTCAGTTTCGCAATTGATTTCGATAGCTGTAGCTTTTTTATGATCATCGCTGATTTTAGTCAGGATCAATCCTTCGTTTGCTTCTCTTTCAGATCGTTTTTCAGAAACTTGCTGACCTTTTTTACGGAGAATTTCAATCGCTTTATCCATATCGCCATCAGCTTCGTTCAGGGCTTTTTTACAGTCCATCATGCCCGCTCCGGTAGCGTCGCGAAGTTTTTTTACATCTTTTGCACTAATGCTCATGAGTTTAGAAAAATTTTCAGTTCGGGTTTACTCTTTATCAGAATCAGATTCTTTTTCTTCTTCCTTCTTATCGTCTTTTTTAGCTTTGGCGCTATCATCATCTTTTTTTGTGCTCTCATCTGTTTCACTTTTGGCACTTTCATCAGATTTTCCTTTAGCGCCCTCGTCTGCTTGACCTTCGGAACTTTTTTCTGGTTGATCATTGCTATCAGAATCTGAAGCTTTCCGGCGTCTTTTTCTTCGCTTCGTTGATTTACCGGCTTTTACTTCTTTCTTCTCCTCTTTGTCTGAGTCTGAGCCGGTATCTTTTTTAGCTTCAGCCGCAGCTTCTTCCATCAGCTCTTCTTCTTTGATCGCTTCTCTTTCAGCATTTCCTTCAATAATAGCATCAGCAATTTGAGCTGTTACCAATTGAATGGTACGTGCAGAGTCGTCATTTGAAGGGATGATGTGATCAGGAATATCAGGATCACTGTTTGTATCAACCATAGAAATGATCGGGATATTCAACTTCACGGCTTCATTAATCGCGATATGCTCTTTAATAGTATCCACGACAAAGATGGCGCCAGGAATACGTGTCATATTCGCAATACCGCCCAGTGTGAGCTCAAGTTTTTCAAGCTCTCTTTCGAGCATCAAACCCTCTTTCTTGGTCAGCTCATCAACTGTACCGTCTTTTTTCATTTTTTCGATCTCTTCCATGCGAGAGATACTCTTGCGAACGGTGCTGAAGTTGGTGAGCATTCCGCCTAACCATCTGTGTGTTACAAAAGGCATTCCACTACGGATTGCTTCTGTTTTAACAATCTCCTGAGCCTGCTTTTTGGTGCCTACAAAGAGAATAGTCTTACCGGCACGAGCAAGTTTGGTTACCTCATCAAGAGCTTCCTGGAGATATTTCTGAGATTTCTTAAGATCGATGATGTGAATGCCGTTTCTCTGCATAAAGATGAATTCTTTCATCTTTGGATTCCAACGGCGAGTCAGGTGACCAAAATGCGCACCTGATTTTAATAGTTCTTCTACGTTTGCTGCTTTAGGCATGTTTGTTTCGTCTTTTTTTGAGTTAGTCCTCTACGCAGGTCATTCCCAAGGCGCTAATTCCGTCCCGATTGATCGGCACTGAACACTCGGCGAAGGGTCACTACGTATGTGTATTTCAGACTAATGGCACTTTGCCTTAGCCTGATTGAGAAAGTTTAAAATAATTATTTACAGAATATGTCAGACTTGATATATGTAGAAAAAAATAAATTAGTTCTGCAGTTTATAGTCTGAACACGGTAATCTTAACGTTTGGAGAACTGGAATTTCTTACGAGCTTTTGGCTGGCCGTATTTCTTGCGTTCTACCATTCGATCGTCTCGTGTAAGGAGTCCGTGCTCTTTTAATACGTCATGAAAGCCTTCATTCAGATCGTCAATTGCACGTGCCAATGCGAGAGAAATTGCACCTGCATGGCCTGTAACTCCGCCGCCGCTTACTGTTACTTTGATGTCATATTTGCCATCAAGTTCAGTAACATCCAGTGGAAGACGAGCAATGTTTACTCGGGCCTTTGTATTCAGGTGTTCCTCGAGAGGTTTTCCGTTAACGATGAATTCACCGCTACCATCTTTAATATATAAACGAGCTGTGGACGTTTTACGACGTCCGATGTAATTTTCTTGTGCCATTATGAGAATTTAGATCTCTAAAATTTCCGGTTGTTGTGCAGTATGTGGATGAACTGATCCAGCATATACCCGCAGATTTTTTAAGATCTGTCGGCTAAGCTTATTTTTAGGCAGCATTCCTTTCACAGCAATTGTGATCAGGGATGTCGGATCTTTTTTCTGCATATCGAGAGCAGAAGTATGTGTTTCAGAGCCGATAAAGCCTGTGTGCCTGAAATATTTTTTATTGGTCAGTTTCTTGCCGGTCAGTTTGACCTTTTCTGCATTAATGACGATCACGTTGTCGCCGATATCTGCATGAGGTGTAAATTCCGGTTTGTTTTTTCCACGTAAAATAGTTGCAACACGCGAAGCGATTCGCCCCAGCGGCTGGTCTTCTGCATCAATGATTACCCACTTCTTATCTACAGTGGATGAGTTTGCGTTGTATGTTTTATTACTGATCGTATTCACGATATTCTCTTTGTTTTTCTTGCAAAATTGGAAAGTTGAAAAAGATAAAGGGATTTATTGTGTATTGCAATAGTGAATCCACTCAAAAAATCCGTTTGAGGTTCATTATAACTGTCTGCACCCATTAAATTCAAATAGTAGCATTATTGAGTAGTATCAACTATCCTAATTACGTTATACCAGGATAAATATGTTTGCATTCAATGTTAAGTCAAACATTTAAACACCGCGAAATGGGTACAAGGTCTGGTTCTCTGTTTGTGTTATGCCTGTCACTTTTGTTACTGGCGAATGGCTGCGAACAAACATTTGAACCTCTGCAGAAAAACGACGAGTTGATATTCTCCATGTATGGTGTTGTTGATGTACATGGGGAATTTAGCGTTGTACGTGTAATGCCCATCGGAGAGAGATTAATCAACACCGATCCTGAATCCGATAACTCACAGGTTTTTCTGATTCACAATTCTACCGGAGATCGAATTACGTATCAGGATTCACTATACAAATTCGGTGGTGATACGTACGTCTGGAACTATTTTTCGAGTGTAAATCTCATCGCAAATGATAGTTATCGCTTTGAGGCTGAAGATACGCAGGGCAGGTCCAGTTACGCCCAAATTAATTTACCATCAGAATTACCTCTTCCAACTATCGAAGAGTACAGTACCGGTTTTGAGTCCGGTATTTTCATTGGGCAAAGTTTAGATCCGATTGTATCGGTAAAGACACGATATTTTGTGCAGCCGGTCAATGAAATTGGATGTGATCCGGAGATGGAGGTTGTTATCTCGCATTTAGATCAGTTGATAACGTACGCTGACGGCCGCTATCGATTGGAGGTAAATAACCGATCTGAAATATCCACGGCTTTGGGTCCGTCTGTTGAAAATTATATAATAAACAGAAGAGAGTTACTGATAGTCTCATCCGGCGATGACTGGCCGGAGTTATCAGATTTGATAGATCTTGAAATCACTTTACCTGATGTAATCAATAACGTTGAAGGTGGAGTAGGATACGTTGCGGGAGTAGCGGGCCGGATTATTCAAATTACACCACCACAAGAGCCATGTTAGCAAATAGCATTAAGTAGAATAGACAGTAATATGAAAGAATTGAATATGTCAAAATTCATTCATTTCATTTTTTTGATTTGTACACTGACATTTTTGGGATGTGAGAACTCTTTTGAACCACTGCAAATTAATGAAGAGCTGACTTTTTCAATGAATGGAGTTCTGGACGTACATGCCGATACCCAATGGGTCAGGGTTATGCCGATTGGCCGGTCATTGATTCCTGCAGAACCGGTTGATCATGGTACAGATGTAGAATTTTCTATACAATCTACAGGAGAAGTTTTTGCACTTGAAGACTCTCTATACAAATTTGGTGGTGATACATATGTGTGGAATTATTGGCTTACAGAGAGTTTGAATGGTAATGAATCATACGAAATTGTTGCAGAATCTCCTGAAGGAGATCAAAGCCGTGTAGTTTTGAGTACACCTTCATCACTTCCGGAGCCGGAGGTAGTATATGCAGAAGATTTTGAAAGCATTTCGGTATCCGGTATCGCTTTGGATACAATTGTTGTGGCAGAAACAAGATATCTGGCTCAAGCTTTGACGGAAGTAGGTTGTACTCCTGAAAGAGAGATCGTTATTTCTCACCTGAAAGAAATGATTGTTACTTCAGGGGATGAGTACTCCATCAATTCTGAAAATCTTGAAGAAATTGCAACAGAATTGGGAGTGTTCGCAGATCAAATCAGAATCAATCATAGAGAATTTGTTGTCGTTACAGCCGGACCGGATTGGCCGGATGATGTTGGCCTGAGTGAACTTGAGAAGAATCTTCCTGAAGTTGATTCAAATGTGGAAGGCGGAACCGGATTAGTGGCGGGAATAGCCAGGCGAAAAATCGAAATTTCTGAACGGAGACCGCCTTGTGAGAATTAATTCTAAGTTTTGAAAACTTAATCATGATCTGAGAAATTGCTTAAAAAAGCTGAGT
>NZ_JAWLDW010000103.1:0-3413 GCF_041686455.1 Rhodohalobacter sp. | reverse complement strand
GAAAAATCGAAATTTCTGAACGGAGACCGCCTTGTGAGAATTAATTCTAAGTTTTGAAAACTTAATCATGATCTGAGAAATTGCTTAAAAAAGCTGAGTGTATGACTCTAAAATATCAAATAGCATTTATTCTGATTTTACTATTCACGTCAACAAATGTTGTCTTTTCACAGAACAGCGTGATTAGAGGAGTTGTAACGGACAGACAGGCCGGGCAAACTCTCGACAGGGCAACAATTTCAGTTCAACTTCTTCCTGATGGTGAACTGAAAGGGACAACGACCGATCAAAATGGATTTTATCAAATTGGAAACCTGGAATCCGGAGAATATCTATTTCAGGTAAGATTTATAGGCTTCCAAACATTTAAAGACACAATCTCAGTATCTCGGGGTTCAAATGTTATTTCAAAAAATGTCTCTCTAAGTCAAGAAAGTGCTGAGATGGAAGAGCTGACGGTTTCAGACAGGGGATTCAGGGGAGGATCAGGCCAGGTTAATGTTCGCCCTGAGTTATTTGGCAGGGCACCGTCACCGGCCGGAAATGCTGATCTTGTAAGTTATATACAGACACAGCCGGGTGTTTTAGTTACAGGAGACCGGGGCGGGCAGCTTTTTGTTAGAGGCGGACTCCCTTCCGAGAATTTAATTCTGATGGATGGGACAATGATCTATCAGCCATTTCATATTGTTGGATTCTTTTCTGTATTTCCGGAGAATGTAGTGTCATCCGCAGATTTTTATGCGGGAGGTTTTGGACCTCGATACTCCGGCCGGGTTTCCTCAGTGATGGATGTAAGGTTGAAAAACGGTGATCTCTATGAAAGAGGATGGTCGGCGTCCGTGAGTCCATTCATCTCAGATTTTTACTTCGAAACGCCGGTTAAAGAAGGGAAAAGTTCACTATTGGTTTCGGTTCGGGGGTCACTCATTGAAGAGAGCAGTAAGTGGTACCTGCAAGAACAACAGCCGTTAAAATTTAACAGTCAGTTGGCGAAGTTCAATAGCGTAAGTAATACAGGTGTAAGTTGTTCTTTTTTGATGATGAGAACCTACGATCGCGGAAGTCTTGATTTTGAATCGGATCAATATTTTAAATGGAATAATTTTGTAACCGGGGGAAGATGTGCCGGCGCTTCGGAGAGTACGTCATTGTCATTTATGGAGTTAAATTTTGGTTTGTCATACTTCTCCAACGAAACGGATGGGGGAGGAAGTGGAAATCGGTTTTCGAACATTTTCAGATCAAACCTAGATATGAGTTTTACCCAGTATTGGTCGGATACTCGAATTGATTATGGTTTTTTTACCAATTACCGAACCGTAAAGTACGATCTGGTAAACAGGTTTAGCTCATTGGAAGCCAACGAAGCCTCATTTTTAAGTACGGGGGGATTTTTAAATTTAAATATTCCACTTTGGGAGTATTTAACCGTTGAACCGGGTTTTTCCTTCACATCATACTTGAACAGGGTTCCATCGAGCTTTGAGCCCAGATTGCGTTTTTCTCTTGATCTGCCTGGGAGATATGATTTCAAACTACACGGAGCCGCCGGTATTTATCGCCAGCCACTGATAGGTCTGTCAGATTTCAGGGATGCAGGAACGGCATTTACCGCCTGGATTATTGAACCGGATTCTGACAGATCTCTTCAAACAACTCATTTTTTGTTGGGGCTTGATTTTGCAATGAACCGGTACCTGAAGTTTTCAGTTGAGGGATATCACAAAATCATTCAGGACACACCTGTATCTGTATGGAGTTCTGTGGCTGAGTTTACAACAGATATTGCATATGCTGATGGCAATGTGAATGGAGTTGATCTGAGGTTAGACTATGATCGGAGAAATTTTTTCGCGGGTCTGGGATACGGTTATGCCATCACAGAGTACGAAACGGCTCAAGACCATTTCACGCTATGGTTTGGCGAAGAGGTACAAACCTACAATCCATCCCACGACAGACGCCATCAATTGAATGCGCAAATAGGCTTTGAATTTGGAAATTTTTCAACCAATTTGAACTGGAGCTACGGTTCGGGAATGCCATTTACAAGGCCGATTGGTTTCGACAGTTTTTTCTCATTTGAAGACGGCCCACCTGAAGTAACCGAGGGTTATGGGACCCCCAGAGTATTACTCGACAAACCCTTTCAGGGAAGGCTGCCGGAGTATCACAGACTGGATGTGTCACTGGAGCACTATTTTGATTTAGACAGTACTGACTTGACCGTCCAGCTCGGAGCCATAAATTTATATGACCAGTCGAATCTATTCTACTACGATGTATTCTTTCAAAGAGGGATTAATCAGTTACCCCTTGTTCCTTATCTTTCTTTAAAAATGAGTTCTAAATAGGGTCCGTTTACTCCTCCCATACCGTCGGGTCCCATCCCTGAATTCCACGACTATTAACGGCAACGACGGTTACCTGTTGAGTCAGGTCTGCACGATTCAATGAAGTTTCAGTTCCGCTAACAGTTTGCTCATGAGAGTTGCCCATCTGATCTGTGTATTTAACGATGTAGTAATCAATATCGCTCTCCGGTGATGCATCCCAGCTTACATCGGTTTGATTTCCACCCAGATCCAGTACGTTCAGCCCGGTCACTTTTGATGGAGCATTTGCCAGCATCATCAGCGTAGCGGTTGTGGATCGGGAGACCTCCTGCACTAGTCGGTGATTGATCGTTTCAAGCCGGTCGGTGGTTTGGTGGTAGTTTGGATTGCCCAGAATCGGATAGGAGCCAATACCTCCAAGTACATCACCAAATGCATCAAAGAATGCGTGCGCATCAGTGAAACGATAGTAGCGTGAATCGTAGGTGATCAGGTCGGTAAAAAGAATTGCACCGGAATGCTGCACATTTTTGATACCGTGATTTGAAAACCGGATGGTGTTATCGAGGCGGTGATGGCGGGTCCAACCCATCATGTCGTTGTTTACCACGCCGTGCGCCCAAAGCCCTTCCTCTTCAGCGACGCGAACAAACTCACGGGCCCCAAGCAGGCCGGATTCCTCAGCTGTTAATGAAGCAAATATAATAGTTGCAGGCTGGGGGTTATTTGCGAGAACACGGGCGGCTTCCAACAGAACAGCGGTTCCGGAAGTGTTGTCGTCTGCGCCGGGACTATGCTGAACTGAGTCGAAGTGAGAACTTAAAACGTAAACCACCTCAGGATGCTCGGTTCCCTCAAGGCGCGCCACAACATTGGCTGTTTCAATATCGCCGGACGGATTGAACCACTGCAGTTCCGGTTCGTAACCGAAAGATTCCAGTGTTTCGTAAATGTAGTCGATCGCTTTTTGATTGCCGGGCTGACTGATATGCTTTGATCCAAAATCGTAAAGATCTTTTTGGTAGTGATAGATTCGCGTCAGGTTGATCTGTTCTGTCAGATCTTTAACCGAGT